>JAFZPO010000126.1 GCA_017550305.1 Clostridia bacterium | reverse complement strand
GCCGATCCCGGCTGCAAAATCACCTATATCCAGGTGGACGACAATACCTACTGGTCGGGTGATCCGGACCGGCATTACAACGAGATGGTGGATATCCGGGACGTGCCGGACCTGGTGCTGGACGACAGCGAGCACATCGTCGATTACGAATACCAGTATCGGTATTGCCTCAACATCAGCTTCAACGAGGACGGAACGCCTGGGCGCGGCTCCGCCATTTTCCTGCATTGCTTTGGCCCGCAGAAGCCCTTTACTGGCGGCTGCGTGGCGGTGCCCGAATACATGATGAAGCAGGTGATGCAGAACGTTAGCGAGGACTGCGTGGTGGTGATCGACACGCTGGAGAACCTGGGCGGCAGCTTCTGATCAGATGAATGAAAGCGCAGAAAAGCATTTGAGATCATCCCGCCATGAAACAACCATGAAGGAGACAGATGAGGATGAAAAACGTCTGGAAAGCTCTGATTGCAATATTGGTTCTGCTGTAGATGTTCTCCATAGCGATCGCAGAAACATCAGGTTTAATGCCGGAAGAGCAGAACAAAGCCAAGCGGATTCTTGTCATTGAGACGACCGATATTCACGGCTATATCATGGATGCTTCCTCCGGCAAGGAGGAAACCTTCCAGTATCGTCTTGCGTATATTGCGCATCTGATCAACGAAGCCCGTGCTTCGGAAGAATATGATGGCATCCTTCTTCTGGATGGCGGAGACCTGTATCAGGGCACACCCGTGTCCAATCTGACGGGCGGTGCGGCCATCCGCGCCGCGCTTGATGTGATGGACTATGACGCCATCACACTGGGCAATCACGAGTTTGACTGGGAAGTCACAGAGTACGCAGCCGATCAGGATGGCACCATTGCGCCCTATGTTCTGGGCGATTATTTCGGTGATGAAAAAACGCCCGTTCTTGCCTCCAATCTCTATGATGCCGCCACAGGCGAGCGTGTGCCGTTCACGCAGGATTATGTCATCGTGGAAAAAGCCGGGCGGAGGATCGCGATCGTCGGATATATCCCGGATTACAGAAAATCCATCATGTTTGAGAAAATCGCACCGTATTCGATCGATCCCAATATGGATAAGCTGGATGCCCTGATGCGCAGGATACGGGATGAAGAAAACCCGGATGCTTTGATCCTTCTGGCGCATGCTGATCCCGTCGATATAGCGGAAGCCGCAGATCCGTCCATAGTCGATCTGGTTGCAGGAGGCCATTCTCATAAAATCAAAGCAGAATGGGCAAGCAATGGGATTCCGTATATTCAGGGGTATTACTATGGGAACGGTTTCGCCTCTGCTGTGCTGGTGATCGCCCCGGATGGCAAAGCAACCGTCGAGGATGTGCAATACACCAGCATCACGGATAACAAAGAGCTGCTGTACGCTACGGAGGAAAACGCGGAGCACCTTGACCCGGAAATCATGGAAATCTCTTATGCCACCTGGACAGCTGTTCAGGAAGAGATGAGCGAAGTGCTGGGATATACGGACACGCCCATTCTGAAAGTGAAAAAGGTTGGCGCGTGCAGCGCCGGCAACTGGATCACGGGCTTGATGCTGCGGGCAACACAGACTGACGGGGCGCTGATGGCGTTTTACAACGTCGGCGGTATTCGTACAAGTTTGGAAATACCGGAGGGCCAGACGACCCGTGAAATCACGGTGTATGATATGTACACCATTACACCTTTTGCCAACAGTCTGCTGCTGTATGACATCACGGGGCAGGAGCTTGCCACCCTTTTGCAGCAAGGCTTGAATCAGCCCAATTACGGCGACCAGATGACGGGCCTGACCTTTACCTATACCGCTACGGGAGATGCGGATACGCCGAGGGCAGAGCGGGAGTTCACAATCAAAAGCATTACGCTGGATGATGGAACAGAGGTTGATATCAACGACACGGAAACGCTTTACCGTATCTGTACGAGCAATTACAACGCTACAATGCCCGACAGCGTTTTTGAAGGAAAAGAACCTGTGATTTCACTTGCTGACGCTCCCATCGATAACGATGAATTTATCCGGCTGCTTCGTGAAGAAAAGGAAGCGAACGGAGGATACATCGCCGTGGATACGGGCGCACGAGGGATTGATATTACAGAGTAATCAGAAAGAGAGAAACAAAATGTCCATGAATCGTCAACGGAAATTGAGCTTCGACGTGATCAGGATCGTCGCAATCGCGATGGTGGCATGATCCATGTGTCCGCTTATGTGGTAACCTACTTCACCGACACGGACAATGCGACCTTTGTGATCGGGAATATCTTTAACGCGCTGGGACGGGCAGGTACGCCTATGTTCATGATGCTGACCGGTGCATTGCTGCTGGATGAAAAGAGAGAAAAGCCGGCACGCGTCTTTTATCAGAAAAATCTGTTGTCCATCTGTCTGCTGCTGCTGTTCTGGCTTTTCTTTTATGCTGCCTGGCGCGCTGTGCTCATGCCGTTGATCCAGGGAAAATCCATCGATATGCAGCTCTTCTGGAATTATCTTCTCAAGCTGAAGGGCCGCTGGCCGCATCTTTGGTATCTGTTCATGCTGATCGGCGCATATATCGTGCTCCCGATGCTTCGGCTGTTCGTCAAAAAGGAGAACAAAGATTATGTTCTGGGGCTGATCGTTCTCAGTGTCATCGTGCAGTTTGGCGTACAAACGGCGGGCGTCCTTACGCGCGGCATGAAATTTACGATCGGCGACTTTGTCACAAAATTCCACATGGAATACGTCACGGGTTATGTGCCATACCTCCTGATCGGCTGGTATTTGACGGCGTTCCCTCCGAAAGGAAAAACGAGGATCGCGTTGATTGCGGCAGGCATGACTGCCCTTGCCTGCATCATCCTGTCCGTGCATTTCCTCATCGATGATATTCCCGACATTCGGGACTATATGGTGGAAATGAACACCCTGCCCGCAATGGTTTATGGTGTGGGTATGTTCACGCTGATTACCGCCTGCTGCGGAGAGAAAGAAACAAAATCCGGGACAACGGCGATGCTGTCCCAGCAATCCTTCGGCATCTACATTACACATGTGTTTGTGCTTGATATCCTGATCAACTACCTTCTTCCTTATACCGTATTCCAGGAACAGCATCCGCTCCTTTACACCCTGGTTGTGTTCATCCTGGCGTTTGGCGTGTCGCTTCTGCTGACGCTGGGGCTTTCCCGGATCAAAGGCGCAAAAAAGCTCGTTCGGGGATGAAGATGGAACGGGCAAGCATAATCATCATTTCTGAGAGGGAAATCCCTCTCGGGTATCATAACAAGGAGGAAACAAACATGAAGATCAAATCCCTGTTGGCCCTGGTGTTGTCCCTGATGCTGGTTCTGACAATGACGGGCGGCGCACTGGCGGAGGAAACCGCCGCGGCGACAGCATACGAGGACGCTTTTACCCTCTGGACCGAGGACGCCCCCGCCCTGAACGCACTGTTGGACTATGTGGAAGCGGTGACGGACGAAAGCTCCCCGGACTTCATCCCCGAAGCGGATCGCATCGCCGTGTTCGATATGGATGGCACGCTCTGCGCGGAGCTGTATCCCACCTATCTGGAATACTGGCTGCTGGAGCGGCGGATCTTCTGCGACCCGACCTATCAGCCGGACGACGAGATGCTGGAATTTGGCCGGATGCTGCGGGATCACGCGCTGGATAAGTCTTTCCCGGATGGAATGGACGTGCTGCATGGAGAACACGCAGCCCGGGCCTATGCGGGGATGACCCTGACGCAGTTTCAGGATTTTGTGACCAATCAGCTGGTGCGTGACGTGGACGGCTTTGAGGGCATGACGGTAGCCAACAGCTTCTATCAGCCCATGATCGAAGTGGTGGAATACCTGCAGGAGAACGGGTTCAAGGTGTATGTGGTCAGCGGCAGCGACCGATACCTCTGCCGGGTCTTTATCGAAGGCGTGCTGGACGTCCCCTATGAGCAGATCATCGGCATGGACG
>JAFZPO010000125.1 GCA_017550305.1 Clostridia bacterium | reverse complement strand
GATCGGCTTTTCTTCCGGAATCATGGACAGGTCGATCTCCACACGGCTGGCGCCTGTATAGAGGCGGTAGGCATGCCCTCTCTCGGCAAAATCGACCAGCACCCACCATACGCCGTCATGATACGCTTTCGTGTAGACTTTTACAGTCTGCTTATCCCAGTCATTGATGAAGAAAGTACCGGGCTCATCATAGGAACGTGAAGGACCCGTGCGAGTTGCGATCTTCTTGTTCAGTTTGGCTGAATACCCCGTCATTCCGTCCGCCAGAGCCAAAGACGATACTAAGGCAATGAGTACCAGAACCGCGATCATCCTTTTCAGCATCTTGGATATCTCCTCTCTCTTGTCCAGACTGTTTTGATTATTACCATACCTATATCATATCAGTAATAGATCCAGCGGTCAAACCATTTCATCGCTTCGAGCCGTCCATAGCTCGCCGTCTGCCCGCTCGCATACGGGAAGAACGCGATGAAGAGCGCCAGGGAAGCCAGCAGGAAGACGATCAGCAGTGCGGACGGCAGATAATGCAGCACCTTCTGCATTGCTGTCCGACTGCCGCTGGTGCCTTCTTTCAGGATAAACCTTCTGTCTGCCATATCCTGCAGCAGGTCAAAGCAAAGTACCGTGCAGAGGATGATGAAAGGTACTGACGTGAAATAGTGATAGATATATGTCCCGCGCGGAACGAGCATCCACGGCGCGAACTGCGCCGCGAACCCGATCAGCAGGATCGCGGGCCGCATATCGTTCTGCTTCGTATGCAGCGAGATCCCGCCGCGTCTGAATTGTCTGAGGATCCATACCATGACAATCGCGGCAAGCGCGAGCAGCCCGCCCCACCATACGGCGGGATTGCCCATGGCCACGATCGTCTGCGTACCGCCCTCGGGACGGTAGGTCGAGCTGTAATACCACATGGGCTTCCCGATGACCGGCCACTCGTACCAGGGCGAATAGAACGGATGGTCCATACCGAGGCCCGGGATGCTGTGATAATTGAACATGCCCTCGGCCGCCTCGATGACGCGCTGCAGCGTCACGCCGGAAGGCGAGTACGGCATGAAGTACGGGATATACGAGCAGTAATAGATCGCGGCCGGGATCGCCACAAAGAAGACGAGGCACGAAAGGATTGTGTATACCGGGCGCTTCCACAGCCCGTCGGATGCAGCCTTATATCGGGGAAGGTCTGCCTTCGCGGGATCCTCTTCGATCGCGTCGCGGGCATACATGCTCTGCCTGAGCCGCCTGTAGACGCTCCAGAAAAAGAGCAGTGCCAGGCCTACGCCCGCATAGCATCCGGTCCACTTGCTGGCGACCGCCAGGCCCATGAACAAACCGGACAGGAACAGCGGCACGAGCGTCTTCCAGAAAGGCTTGTTCCAGTAATCCATGCGTACGTAATACACCATGAACACCATGGACCAGATAATGAACAGCACGACAAAACTGTCGATCGTAGCGATACGCGTCTGTGTGAAGTGCATGCAGTCGAATGCCATGAGCAGCATTGCTGCGGCGGCCATGAGGCGGCGCCTGGTCAGGAGCTTGCCCAGCAGGTAAAGTCCCGGAAGCATGAGGATGCCAGCGAGCGCGCCGGCAAAGCGCCATCCGAAGGGCGTCATCCCGAAGATGGAGATCGAGAAGGCCATCAGCACCTTGCCAAGCGGCGGATGCGACGTCTCATACGGCCTGTAGGTATAGTCCCCGTTCATGGCGAGATAGTGTTCATACCCTGTGCGCGCATGATAGATCTCGTCAAAGTACGTGCTGTTGTACCACCCGGGCTCGCCGGTGAACGTATCCTGTTCGTCGATCAGGTTCTCACCCGCGCCCTCCCGGACCTTTACGGGGAATACTTCCTGTGTATCCGGATCGCGCAGGATCACCTCATAGATCGTCAGCGCGATGCTCTTCGCCTCGATCTTCACGAACCGGCCGCTCAGGCGTACGGCAACGCTGGAATAATTGCGGGTGCCGTCATACGTGTTGACCTGGCGCACATACTGCCACTGGAAGCACTGTCCTTCCGTGATCTGCGCCCAGTAAGGCTCGCTCCAGTGCAGGCCGTCATCGCTTGTACGTACTGTGAACTCCATATCGCGGTTATGGATACCGCCGAAGTATAGCATCTTGAATTCGCGTATCTGGCCGAGCTCCAGTATCACGCTGTCCGTTGAAGTCTCGGATCGCCACCAGGTCTGCGGTGAAGTGGTGCTTCCGAGGTTCGTAAGGGCGGCCACTGAGTATATAGCTGTTACGGCGGCAATGATCACCCAGTCCTGCCAGCGCATCCTGCGCAGCTTCTCCGGGTTCTCGAGCTCCTGTTGCGCGGGAGAATATGTCCTGTAACCCGTCTCCGCGGGCACTGCTTCCTGTACGGCATCCCTGACGGAAACAGTCCTGCCTTCCGCGCAGATGCCAAAGGCAACGAAGCCTGAATAAGCGGTCACGATGCACAGCAGCGCGGATATCGCGTATTCAAGCGCCGCGCTGTCGCTTACGATCCTGAACAGCGGCGCATCCAGATGCCCGTCGACTCCGCCGATGCGGATCCCGCGGTCAAGCACGACACCGACATTCAGGAACGTACATACGGTAACAAGAATGAAAAGGATATACACACGCCAGTCGCGTTCGATCACGCTTGCCAGCGCGAGCAGAAGTACTGCAGGGAACAGATATCTCTCATGCATCATCGTGCCGGTACAACAGAGCAGCAGCAACTGCACGGCACCGAGCAGCGGCAGGTGCCGGATACTGTTTCCCTTAAGATACATCCCTACACACAGGAGCACGCTGAACACGATGACCAGGCGTCCGAGCGTCCGGTACGTCATGGGCACGGCAGCAGCGGCGATGATGAGCAGGAACAGCATGGCAAGAATGACCAGTCTTGCCTTCCCGCGTTTATACCACTGCCAGCGTACAGCGCCTGCAAGCGTCCCGCCGAGCAGGATCAGCGCAGCACAGGAGCGGATCAGAAGCGGCGCGTCCGTATCAACGCTCGCCCAGTTCTTTCCGAAGAGGAAGTACAGGTTGCACGCGTTCACGGTCGCGTTCGCATAATAGCCCATCGTGCTCTCATACAGGCGGATCACCCACCAGCCCTCGCTGTTGTCCATGTTCTTCGAGAACGGCAGGATCACGAGTACGGCGACCACAGCAGCCGCGGCAAGGCCGGTCGCGGTATGGATAAAGATCTTCCTGTTCTTTTCACGGATGATCATGACTACCAGCGCGATCAGGCCCAGCGGCCCGAACATCAGCGCCTGCGGCTTCATGAGCACGGCGAGCATGTATACCGGCAGTGCGGCATACCATTTGTTCTCGATCGCGAGGATCACGACGAGCAGGATGCACAGGGCCATCACGCTGTCAGCCTGTCCCCAGGCAGCACCGGCAGCAAAGGTCAGAGGATTGAACGCGTACAGCGCGCTGAGCGTAAAGGCAGCTTTGCCGGAGATATACTTTTTCGAATAGACATAGAGCAGCGCTGCTGCCGCGGCATCGCACATGATGGAAGGCAGCTTGACGAGAAACTCGGTCGTGCCTGTGCCCAGCGCCTTACCGACCGATCCCAGGAGTCCTAAGACCAGGATGTACCCCGGAGGATAATCGCAGAAAGCGCCGGATGCGTAGAACTCAGCCGCGCCGTTATTTGCCATCTGGTTCGCCCAGGACGTAAAGCATCCGATGTCGACCCCGTAACCCGGGATCATGAGCGCGATGGCGCATCTCGCCGCGACCGCGACGGCAATGATCCCGACGAGCGGCAGCCAGTTATGCTTATTGTCTTCAAGAGCGTTACCGCCCAGCACAGAGCGGCTCAGGAACCAGCAGACAAGAGCATATATGAGCGCGACCGCCGTCAGCCACGGCCAGGCGGATGAAGCGTTCCTGTCTGCCGTTGTGGCCTTTGCTGTCGTGTTCTTATACCACTGATAGGCAATGTATTCGGCCGGCACGCTCTCGACCTGCGTGAGCGAGATATCCTTGAAGGATGCGGTACCAGTCGCCTCACCGCTGTAGCCGCCCAGGCGCACGAACACGGTAACGGAATGCTGGTCCTTGCCGGTGCGCCCGTACAGCGTCACCTGCTGCCATTCATCGCTGTCATATACGGAAGACGAGAACGCGTAAACATCGGAAACGGACAGGTTCGCGCCGAGCCCGCCGCTTGCCTGTGCCCTGATATAACCGGTCAGGCAATACAGGCTGTCGGGCTGCACGGTGACCTTCTGCGCAAAGCGCGCGTCGTTCAGCGTATGGTTCACGATCGTGACGACGCCGTTTTCCATGGAATAGTCGGTATACCCGACCGTATGGATATACGCGTCCGTATACCAGCCGGACGGCAGGCCGTTTTCGTCGGACTGTGAAAAATCACCGTTCGTCAGGAGGTTCCCTTCCTGCATTTTCGGTGCGCTGCTTTTCCCGAAGATGACTGCTGCGGCAATGGCGATCGCAACGATCGCTACGACCGGTATCAGCCACTTTAGCTTTGATCTCATCATGCTCTCCTGAAATAGAAACTTATCAGATAAACTTCTGGATAAAACTCATGCGGTGGATCGGGCAAGGCCCGTATTTTTTGATAGCCGCGATATGCTGAGCCGTGCCGTAGCCCTTGTGCTGCGCGAACCCGTACTCGGGATACAGCGCGTCCATGACTTCCATTTCCCGGTCCCTGGTCACCTTCGCGATAATGCTCGCCGCGGCGATCGAATACGAGACTGCGTCGCCATGAATGATCGGGAGGTCTGGCGCGTCAAGGTTCAGTCCTTTTACTGCATCGATCAGATAGATCCCGGCCTGCGATCCTGCCGCAGCGCGGCGCATCGCGTTCATTGTGGCCTGAAGGATATTGATCTTATCGATCTCTTTGGGGTCCGCGCGCCCTACGCCGATGAACAGCGCCGTTTTCAGGATCTCCTCATATACCATCTCGCGCCGTTTCGCGGACAGTTTCTTGCTGTCATCCACCCAGTCAAGGACAGGCTTCGGCGGCATGACCACACACGCGGCGATCACATCGCCTGCCAGCG
>JAFZPO010000124.1 GCA_017550305.1 Clostridia bacterium | reverse complement strand
GCCGGAGGATCGCAGCGAATGGAAAGAGATCTTTCTGAAAGTCATGGGAACACCTGACGTGAAACAGATCGACGGCATGGGCGGTACGGTTTCCTCTACCAGCAAGATTGCTGTTATTTCTCCTTCCGAACGGCCAGGAGTAGATGTGGATTACTATTTTGCTCAGGTAGATATCAAGCAGCCGATCGTTTCTGATAATCTGAACTGTGGAAACATTTCTTCTGCCGTTGGTCCGTTTGCAATCGATGAAGGCCTTGTACCCGCAGTCGAACCCATCACGGTCGTCCGGATCTATAATGAGAATACGCAGCGTGTGATTGAATCCCATGTCAGAGTGGAAGATGGTCGTGCGTGCGTATACGGTGATGAGGCTATCAAAGGAGTTCCCGGAACAGGCTCGCGTATAGATCTGTTCTTTGAACGTCCTGGCGGAGCGGCTACCGGCAAGGCTTTCCCGACTGGCAACCGTAAAGAGTGGTTTGACGTGCCGGATTTCGGTCCGATCGAAGTGTCCGTTATTGATATCTCAAATGCTGCGGTGTATGTGCGTGCCAGCGATGTCGGCATGAAAGGGACGGAACTGACAGAAGTTATCAATAATGAGCGACTGATGGAACATCTGGAGAGGATCCGCTGCATTGCTGCAGAACGAATAGGCTTTGTGAAAAACTGGGAAGATGCCAGGACACAATGCACGTCTTCACCAAAGATTGGGATTCTGTCTGCACCACAGGATTATGTCGATATGGATGGAAACCATGTAAAAGCGGAAGACATGGATATCTGCTGCCGCATGATTTCGGTCGGGACTATGCATAAGGCTTATCCGATGACGTATGCAGTCGGTACAGGCTCTGCATGTATGATTCCGGGTACTATTGCGAACGAATTGTGCCGTGACGTATCCGGAAAGACCTCGGTAAGGCTGGGGCATGCCAGTGGTGCTATGGAAGTACTTGTAGACATGGATGGCGAAGAAGTACGTAAGGCTGGTGTTGTTCGTACTGCACGCCGCATCATGGATGGACACATTTATATAAGGCGTTAAGGAGGCGGACTTATGGAAATAAAACGTTCGGCAATCGCCGGTACATTGGAATCAAGCGATGCTCAGGTTCTGATCGAGCCCGCTGCAGAGGGTGTGGAGATTGATCTGGTCAGCAGTGTAATGAACCAGTACGGCCGTCAGATCCGGCAGGTAGTTTTGGAAACATTGGAGAGATTGGATATCAAGAATGTGCATGTCAGCGTGACTGATAAGGGCGCTTTGGACTGTACTCTGAAAGCGCGCGTTGAAGCAGCTGCTTTCCGTGCTGTTGATCAGATGAATGATATTCCCTGGGGAGGTGCTGTGAGATGAACGAAAACAAAAAACGTCTGCGCCGTTCCATGATGTTTATGAACTGCCAGAGACCTGGCCTGATCAAAGACGCATATATTTACAGACCTGATTCGATCATGTTCGATCTTGAAGATGCGGTTTCGATCAATCAGAAGGATGCGGCCCGTTATTCTCTATACCATACGCTCCGCGAGGTCGATTATCAGGGTATTGAACGTGTTGTACGTATTAATGGCCTTGATACGGAATTCTGGAAGGAAGACGTACGTGTGTGCGTTGCCGGCGGTGCGGACGCAATACGTATCGCCAAGACCGAACGCGCTGATGACGTGCGCCAGGTGGAAGCTGCCGTAGAAGCAGCGGAGAAGGAATTTAACCGTCCTGCCGGATCGACATTGCTGATGGCCGCAATCGAATCTGCGCGCGGTGTAATGAATGCTTTGGAGATCTGTGAAGCTTCTGACAGATTGTTCGGCATTGCATTGAGCGGCGGTGACTATACCAAGGATCTGCAGACAACCATGTCAAAGAGCGGTATCGAAATGATGGGCGCCAGGCACCTGTTGATTATTGCGGCCCGTGCAGCTGGAGTGCAATGCTTTGATACAGTCTATCTGGATTTGGATGACATGGATGGCTTCCGCCGTGAAGTGGAAATGGATAAACAGCTGGGATTCGACGGGAAATCGATCATCAATCCCAGGCAGATTGAAATTGTTCATCAGGTATATACGCCAACAGAGAGAGAGATTATCTTTGCTGAGAAGGTCGTTCATGAGATCGAAGATAAACGTAGCAAGGGCATTGGTGTGTTTGTAGTGGACGGCAGAATGATTGATATCGCTTTCTATGATGGCGCGATCAAAACGCTTGCGATGGCACGTGCTGCTGGAGTGTACGAATAAGCTTGGATTCATGCGGCAGCCTCGCAAAGAGGCTGCCGCGTTAGCGAAAAGGCAGAACGTTTCAGACAGATTATAAGGCGAAAATGACTACTATATAAAAGATTAATTGGTCAGAGGATGCGCTCCTGACCTTTTTTTGATTTGGCAGGTTCACCCTTGGAAGAGGCTGGAATAGGGATACAACAACTAGCCCGGTTATTGATTGATGCCCCGGAGCATCTCAAGGATTTCTTGCACTATAACTCATACTGATGGTATAATTCCAGCATCAGCAGGGATGTGTTTCGACAATAAGGAAATGATTGAAATATCTAAGGAGGACAGCGATGGGGTTCTTTAAACCATATTGGATGAAAGAGAATATGGCTCCGGAGAAAGCTGCAGCCAAACTGGATAATGAGAGCCAGGATATGCTCAGGCAGATCGCCATGGAAGCTCCAGACAGGGATATGGTCCTTGCTGCCATCAAAAGGATAAAGGATCAGGGCTTCATTAAGAGGTTTATTCTGGATAGAAAGAAGCCGGTCAGTATCCGCTGCGATGCCCTGGAAAGCCTGACGGATCCGCTGGATCTTCTGGAATGCGCATTTGATTCAGACAATGAGTACATCCGGAAGACCGCGGACGAACTGGCTGAAGATATGCTCCCGGAAAATGAACGGGCGGATTACATGATCAGACGGCTCAGGGAAGCCGGGGACAGCTTTTCGTTCCCGAAACAGTATGTGGAATACCTGACAGACCCGTCTGACCTGTTAAAGATCATCCGGCATGATCAAAGCGAGGATACACGGGAGAGCGCGTGGGATACGGCAAGGGAAAACAATCTGCAGAGCGATCCGACGCTCGCACTGCTTTCCGCCCAGATGGCCGTTGACGAAGAGAGCGCAAAGGTGCGCTGGGGCGCGGTACAGTTCACGGAGGACCAAGATGCGCTGGCATATGCGGCGCTTCACGATCCTGAATGGCCGATCCGCGAAACGGCAGTCAGCAAGCTGACGGACCAGAAAGCATTGGCCGAGGTCGCTGTGAACGATACAGATGAAAAGATCCGGGAGATGGCAAGGGCGAAGGTCGAAAAGGAGTCCCTGCTCAGGAAAGCACAGCGACAGCACGTGCATAAGTGTGTGACGATTACACTGTATGAGAAGAATGCCGCTGGAAGAATGGAACCTTTGACGGACTTCAGACAATGCACGATCTGCGGGCAGTACTTCTGCCGCAGCGACCTGTACAGGGATGAGCCGTTCTGCGATTATCCGTGGACACGCTCGCATATCGATAGCTTCCCGGACGGGGAAAGGGTCTGTTTCACCTGTGAGGAAACAGGCGATAACATGTACGGATACATCCTGGCCAGGAATCCCGGGCCGGTTTTCTGAGGGGTGAAACGAGATGCTCCGATTCAGATATATCACTAAAGCAAAGACCTCCCCGCGCGGAAAGGACGCCATACTGATCCATGCCATGCCGAAGGACACAGCCCTTGCCGAGCAGATCGCGGATGCCATCCTGGAAGAGAATGACGGGATCCGGTATGCCTGCTGGCTGGCAGAGGAGCCGGAAAAGGTCTTTTCGGAATATACCGAGCCTGAAATGACCAGGTTGCATATCTATCTCCCGCTGATCACGGAACACTATCTGGAAGCCGCGGAGTGGTATCCGGATTTCCGGATGGAAGAAGTGTCTGCACAGGGCTTGTTCGTCCTGCCCGCGATCCTGTCCCCATCGCTGATCCCGGCCTATACGAAGCGCTTCGGGAATATTCATGTGACGATGTGCGGGACGTCAAATATCGGGGATGACATCAGAAAGCAGCTGCACCGGCTGCTGATCGACCCGCAGATGAAGGAACGGATCACCCGCAGTGCGTTCAGACGCAGGCTGTTCCTGAGCTACAGAAAGAAGGACAAGAATGAAGCGCTGAAGATCCTGAAAGCCATCCATGACACAAAGGAAGGCGCGGCTGCGGAGACCTGGTATGACGATTTCCTGATCCCCGGAAGGGATTTCAATGAGGAAATCTCTAAAGCGATGGCAGGCAGTGAGGCGGTCGTCCTGTCCGTTACGCCAAACCTTATGGAAATCCATCCGGACGGCGAAGCGAACTATGTCCGCGCGCATGAGTATCCGGATGCCGTCAGGACGGGCAAACCCGTGATCCCGGTCGAAGCGGTCAAGGTAGAGAGAGAGGAGATCAAAAGCGCGTTCCCCGACATCCCGTCGTTTATCCGGTTGGGGGACCAGGAACTGCTGGAAGACGCGCTGAAACGCATCCCCGAGGATAACGCGTCTGGAACGACAGAAGAGAAGGAGCCGTATATTACCTACCTGCTCGGCATGGCGTTCTATATGGGATTCCGCGTGGAAAAGGATGTGGAACGCGCGCTGCGGTATCTGGAGGACGCCGCGGGTCGCAGTGTGCCGGAAGCGGCGGAACAGCTGTTTATCACTTATGTCGAAGGCTATGAGGCCACACGTGACACTGCTGAAGCGCTCAGATGGCAGGTGCGCGCCTTTGAGGTCTATAAGAACAGGGAACCGGATGAACATACCATCACCAGAATGAAACAGATTCTCTTCGATGAAGGCATGGCGGGCGTCCTGTCGGTTAACGGCAGGATCGTGGAATCCAATGAGTACTGCCAGGATCTGATCGATGCGATCGATACTTTTGAACCGGAAGACGAATCGAAGATGATCATCTGGAAGGCGGAAGCACTGCTGAACCAGGGGGATATCGACTACGGGAAACCGCTTCCGAACAGGTCAGACGAAGAGAACCTCCAGTATATGCTGAAGATGACGAAGGAAGCGGAAGAGAGCCTCGGGGACTATTACGGGGATGAGGATGACTATTACTGGCGTGTGAGCTCCATGATCCAGAGCTCCTATTCCGAGTATGAGCGGAAACGGAACAACCTGATAAGGGCGAACCAGTATATGATGGTCGCAGTCAAACACATGCGGCAGTCGCTTCAGACCCTTTCGAACTATGAGAACCGGTATAAGATGGCGCAGATGCTGACGAACCTGTCGGGGTCCAGATACCTGCTCAGCTTTGAAAAGGGGCAGCCGTCCGTGATGCAGCAGAATTACCGCGGGGATTCCGTAAAGTTCAGCAATGAAGCCATCCAGATCTATACACAGCTGTACGATGAACGGAAAGAGCCTTCTTGCGTGGATAATCTGGCGCTGTGCTATCTGAACAAGAGCCTTGCGGTATCTGACCGGAGCGAAGCAAAGGCAATGGTGCAGAAGGGCCTCGAAGTGATTGCAATGCTGGAGAATGACTACCCGGGCGAAGGACAGGCCACGAAGCAGAAACTGCTCCGCGCGATGTAAATATTATGATGATGACAATAACACGTGATCAGGCGAAACGGTTCATCCTCAGCAGGCAGGGCCTGCTGGGAAAACATCGCTTTGCCGGGAAAGACGGCGCGTACCAATATGTGCGTCAGGCCGGGTGCATCCAGTATGACCCCGTGGATGTCTGCGGCAAGAATGCCGAACTGACGCTGCAGTCGCGTGTGAAGGGCTTTAAGAAACAGATGCTCAGCGACCTGCTGTATAAGGATCGGCTGCTGGTGGACTATTCGGACAAGGAACTGTCGATCTGGCCGAGCGAGGACTGGCCGTACTTTTCCGGATATCGGGAGATGAGCAGGAGGCATGGAGAAGACTTTCCTGGCATTCCTGAGCTAGAAAAGAAAGCCATTGAATACATCCGTGAGCACGGTCCGGTCAGCAGTGATATGCTGCCGATCGAGGGCACGATCTTCTGGCATTCCTCCATGCACTGGAGCGGGCACTGGGAAAAGGAATCGAATGCGGCGCGGTCCGTGCTCGAACAGCTGTATACGGACGGTATGCTGCTTATTCATCACAAGAGCGGGTCACGGAAGTTTTATGACCTGGCGGAAAAGTACCTGCCGGCAGAACTGCTGAATGCCGAAAACCCTTGCAGAGATGAGAGATCACTGCTCGAATGGCGCGTCAGGAGAAGG
>JAFZPO010000123.1 GCA_017550305.1 Clostridia bacterium | reverse complement strand
CCCTTCCGTACACATCGCCGCTGTACGGATTGAAAGCAGAGGAGTTGTCGCGGAAACGGATCAGTGCGCCGCTGCCGTCCGGCACGAACACATAGCCCGGCACACGGTAATTGTCCTGCTCGATCCAGTCGAGCGTCTGCTCGTCAAGCACTTTCATGCGTCCTCCGCTCGCGCACAGGAAAGGCGTGATCAGTACGGCGGAAAGCTTGTTAAGGTCCTTGCCTGAGAACTCCGACCGCGGGATGCAGTAGCGGATGCCTGTATCATTCAGTTCCAGGTATACGTTCAGTGCGATCTCGGGCGAGGAAAATGCAATACTCAGCACATATGCACCTTCTTCCGCTCCCGGGGAAAGCGTCGAGGATGCGTTCTTCTCGGATGCCGAGGAGATCTGCTTCGTTTTATCGCTGTCGATATACTCGATCGTGATCAGGGAGTTCGCGATCCCGACATAAGTCGTATTCAGGTCATCCGCGTACGGGCTGTAAGCAGCAAGGATCTGTTCCGCAGACGCGCCGTCCTTCTTCATCGCCTTGACCAGGTCTTTCGCATCGCCCGAGAAAGGCAGGTCGGCACCCGTCCTGATCACATACCCGTTCTGCGTATTCTCGACCGCGAGCACGTCCCTGTCCTCGCGCCAGTAATACCGCATACCGCCCTTTTCACACAGGAGCGAATAGTCCGACAGATCCACGTCCGCGAACTCCGCCCTGTCAGGCGCCGGAAGCGTGTCATGCGATGTCGGAAGATAGACCGTCTCAGCCAGAGCCGGCATGCCCAAGGAGAAGATCACTGCCAGCAGGCAGCAAATGAGCCGCTTAGAACACATTGAAGATCAACTCCTTTCCGACCGAAGTCAGGAACGAGCTCAGGCTGTTCCACATCATGGACAGGATAATGCATACGATCGCGATGATCAGCATGAATATGAGCGTCAGGATGATGCTCAAGACCGTCTCCTTGAAGCTGTACTGGTGAATGGTCTGCAATCCGACAAAGAGCACGACCACGCTCCATGCAATGCCCGCGATCATGATCAGCGTCAGCAGGAAGGATTCGTTATAGGTCAGTACATGCGAAACGAGCGTGACCGCCAGCAGCGCTACGATCGTCGGCAGCAGGCTGTAGGCCGGCACCATGAAGATCTGTTTCAGGGTACCGTTGCCGTCATTAATGCTCGTGACCAGATAATTGCAGAAGATGAACGCTCCGAGGAGCACCCAGAAGCCCAGCACGATGAAACCGATATCCATGTCCTGCACATCGGTGTACTGGTAGATGAAACCCTTCTGGGTCTGATAAAGCATGAAGGCAACAAAGAACAGCAGATAGATAATGCCTGCTCCCACGACCGAACCGGCACGGTTCTTACCGATCTCATATCCGCAGTCATCCGGATGCCGGTCCATATGCCTCGCGAGCGCAAGATCACGCAGGAAAGGCAGTTTCCTGGCTTTCGTGCCTGCCCTTTCCTTAAAGGCCTTCCACCTCCCGCCTGTGCGCTTGTCAACCGTCTTCAGGATCCTGGCGGCGATAATCAGCACGATGAGCGCAAGCAGGATATATCCCATATATTTCTGGATCCAGGCATTGCGGACTTCCCAGAACGCTTCCGAATAGTAGTCCTTGTCGTTCGCGACACGGAAGTGCTCCAGCGCTTCCTCATACTCTTCCGTATGCAGGTATGCCTTGCCGGCACCGTCATGCGCAAGCGCGGACATCTGGTTGAGCCTGAGCACTTCGTTCCACTGCTCCATCGCTTCGCGATAGCTGCCTGCCTCATAGAGATTCAGGGCGTTATAGACCATTTTCGAATACTCGGTCGTACGGAAGGACTGCAGATAGCCCTTGTTTCCGTCAAGCGCCCAGATGCTCCCCTGACTGTCCACCGCAATGCTCGGCAGGCGCGTGAACAGGCCGACCACATCGGTCGTCGTGACGCGCGAACCGAACTCGAAGATCAAGTCGCCGTCCTTGGTATAGACGTCCATATAGCCTTCGTTCGAGCAGGTGTAAATGAAGTCATTGCGATCCACATACACATCGGTCAGCGTATCCAGGCTGTAGCGCGGCTTCTTGAACATATTGCTTCCGTTCGTGCTGTGCTTCTTCATGCCGTCGATATACGAACCGCTGGTCGCCGTATACACGATCCCGCTGCGGTCCACGAACACATTCGTGAAGACCGTGGGGTTCGCATCGACGAGGTTCGCGACCTGCGCACGCGTGAACAGCAAGCGCTGGATACGCTGGGACAGTGAAAGCTTGGCCTTGTTCACGGCAAAGAAACCCAGGAACTCGCCGGTCGCGGCCAGCTGGATCACGCCGTTATAAACGCCTTCGCTGATGATAAAGATATTCCCGCCGTCATCTGCGGCGACCTTCTTGGGTTCAAAGTTTGTATCCGAGTACAGCGGCGAGTCCGGCTTGGTGAGTTTCGCCTCGAGCGTATGCGCCGTGTCGAATACGAACACAGCCTTGGCGCCGGGATCCGCCACATACAGCTTCCCGTTCGCGCCGACGAACACGCCGCTGGGCGACGAGAAATCCTTGATCTGGAGGATTTCATCCACGGTACCTTTCGGGATATTATAGACGATGATGCGCTTATTGCCTGTGTCCGCAATGTACAGCAGGTCGTTCCCGTCGATAAACAGGTCGGATGCCGAGGAGAGCCCGAGCTCCGTCAGCGTCCTGTCAGGCAGGTACGCATCCTGGGTGCGCACCCAGTCGCCCTTTTCGTCTACCGTATACGTATAGGACGTAGCCCTGTCCGCGCCTGCCGCATACGGGAAAGAGAGCAGCAGCAGGACAGCCGCCATCCAGAGGGCCAGGAACCTTTTCTTTCGATCGTTTCTCATAGCTCTGCCCTCACTTGATGCCGGAATGGCTCATCGTGTTCATGACCTGCGACTGCATCCAGATGAATATGATCAGGTTGGGCAGGAACAGGATCAGTGATGCCGCCGCGGACGTTCCGGCTGCCGCGACCGCATTGTTCGTGGACAGCGAGCCCAGGTAATACGCAAGCGTGCGCAGCGAGTCATCCGTGATATAGTTGTTGGAAGCCTCAACAGCCATCCAGACCTGCTGGAACGTCAGCACGACCGAGGTCGCGAGTGCAGGCCGGATCAGGGGCACGATGATCTTGAAGATGATATGCCGCTCCTTCGCGCCGTCAATGACCGCAGCTTCGAGAAGCGCATCCGGAAGCTGGTCCGTGAACTGCTTGACCAGGAACAGGCCGACGGGCATTGCCGCAAGCGAGAGCACATGCACCGCGAGCGTATCGATGAGCCCGAGCTTTGTGATCACGATATAGCGCGAGATCGCGACTGCCGTCGGCACGAACATCAGCGCGAGCTGGTTGAGCTCGAACAGGAACTTCTTGCCGACGAACCGCTTCTTCGCAAACGCGTATGCGCCGAAGATCGTAATGACGAGGTTCAGGATCACCGTCAGCACCGTGATCACGAGCGAGTTAAGCAGATACCTCAGGAACGGCACGCCTGTCGAACCGGACAGGGCGAACAGGTTCCTGAAGTTCGTCATCGTCGGGTCATGTACGAAGATGTGCGGCGGGAACGCGAAGAGCTCGCCCAGCGGCATGAACGCACGGTTCACGATCATGACAACGGGAAGGATCATGAACATTGCCAGCGGGACCAGGATAAAATAGAATTTCAGCTGTGTTGTCGAGAAATGCTTCGGATCCACGACCGTCCCCAGGAATCTGGCGGAACGGCGTTTCTTTTTCTTTATCTCACGCATATCCGCTTCTCCCTCAGTCGTTTTCGTCAAAGAACCTGTGCGCCAGCAGGTTGAACGCATAGACGATGATCAGCAGCATGACCGATACGGACGCGGCATAGCCCATCTCGTACCGGATGAAGCCGTAATCGTCTATGTGATTCGTGATCAGCTGGCCCGAATAGGCAGGTGTCGGGTTGACGCCGGCCAGTGTTACACCGATCCAGCCCATATTGAACGCGCTCGTGATCGACATGACCGCGCCGAAGAGCATCTGCGGCTTCATCGAGGGGATCGTCACATGCACGATCTCCTGGAAGCGGTTGCGCAGTCCGTCGATGTATGCCGCCTCGTAGATCTCACGGTTGATGTTCAGGATACCGGAGATCATTGACAGGAAACCGATACCCATTGAAGACCACAGCGAGACAATGATCATGATCAGCATGAAATACTTACTCGTCAGCAGGAACTGGATCGGCTGGTCGATCCAGCCCAGCTGCAGCAGGATCGCGTTCATCCAGCCGCTCTGGTCGCCCGAGAAGACCGTGCGCCAGATCACGCCGATGAACACCTGGCCGAGCATGGACGACACATAGATGCACAGCGAGAGCAGTGTGCGCGGCAGCGCCTGGATCTGCGCCAGCATCCACGCGATCAGGAATGAGAGGATATATCCGCCTACGCCAACAACGATCGCATACAGGAACGTATTGGGCAGGACATATTTCATAAACACGGTATCCTGCGTGAACAGGTACACGTAATTCGAAATACCGGAGAACTTCGGCGGATTGATCACGTCAAAGGTCGTGAACGAGAGCCCGGCCGTCATGAGCACAGGAACGAGGATGAATACGGAGAAGAGCATAATATAGGGCGACAGGAGCACATATGCGATCATGTCGTTCCGTGTCAGATGCCTGCGCGGTCTCTTTTCATTGATCATAGTCACTGTGCCCCACCCCCTTTCACTGCTTCATCCTTCTTCTGCTGGATCCAGTCGTAATCGCGGATGACGTAGGATTTGAGCTGTTTCCCGTCCTTGTCGTAGTACCCGAGCTCCTGCATCTTGCGCCTGATCTCACGGTTGATCTCAATGACCTTCTCGTCCGCCGCTACCTGCGCCGACTTGCCGTCGTTAACCATCGCGTTCCAGATATCTGACAGCGAGCGTTCGAGCAGGTACTGTCCGGGCGTTCTGGGCACATCCCGGATCCAGGAGACCATGTCCATGATGACCAGCTTGTCCTCCTGATCGATCGGCGCCTGGTTCAGCGCTTCGAGGTTCGACGGCAGCCAGAAATACACATTGCCGTAAGTCGAGCGCAGGGAGTATGTATACTCGATCTGCACATCCGTGCTCGTCCACCACTTGAGGAAGGTCCAGGCATCGTCTGCACGCTTGGTATCCTCGAAAATGACCCCGCCCGTGCCGGCAGCCACATACCAGCGGTCGATACTGCCATCTTCCTGCGGCGTGCCCAGGTACGGCGCCAGCGCCCACTGTCCGTCCAGCTCCGGTGCGCCGTTCAGGATCAGGTTATATGAGTTGGCATCCACTATGCCGACAGGAAGCACGGAATAGCGGAAGGAATTGAAGAACTCATTCACCTGGATATCCAGCGAGTATGCGACAAACAGATCGCCCAGTTCCTTGATCCCGCGCACGGAATCCACACTGTCGATCGCTGTCGCCGTGCCGTCCTCGGTATAGAGCTTGCCGCCGTTCTGGAAGATCAGCGGCGTGGTCTGGTAGAACCACTTGTAACCCGTGCGCCCATAGGACACATTATGATAGAAGTTCATGCCGTAACGCTGCAGGACGGGCAGGAGCGCGCGCAGATCGTCCCAGGTGTCCGGCACGGTCAGCCCGAGGTTGTCGAAGATATCCGTGCGATAGATGATCGCGGCAAAGTCCAGCGTTTCGGGGATCGAATATACGGCTTCGTTATACACAAACGGGACCATGGCACCGGTCGCAAACCGGTTATTGATCTCCCAGAAGTCCTCGAACCTGCTCAGGTCATACAGCGCGCCGCGGCTTGCAAGGTCAAACGGCATATACGAAGCCAGGCCCAGCGCCAGGTCGGGCGTATTGCCCGCGGCACAGGCCAGCGTCAGCTTGCCGGCATCCGGGATGACCGTGATCTTCACCTTGATCCCTGTCTCCGGCGTGAACTCGGTATCCACCATCTTCTGCATGAGGTCCGCATGCTGGATCGAGCGGTTCACCCAGATCGTCAGGACATCCTCTTCATCCGTCTGGATACTGTATTTCTTTGAAGTGAAGGAATAATAGACCGTATCAAAAGCGTTCTTAATGCTCTTTCCGACCGACGCGCGCGCAGGCGGGAGTGTCCCCTGCCCGTTCACATAGACCGCGTCAAGCGAGAAGTCCATCTTCATGATCGACGAAGTGAACTGGCTGACGGCGACCAGCACTGAGTTGTCATCCCCGGAAAGGGACTTCGTATACAGCGCGATCTCATCCGGATACTCTGCCATATCACGGATGAAGATGTCAGCTTTGTCCAGATAACTCAGAAGCGCGCCGTTGATCCCCTTGTCGCTCTCATCCTGAAGCAGGAAGCGTATATGCTGCAGCAGCACGTCATACGCTTCCAGATAGTCGGGGATCTCGGGGATATAGCGCGTCATTTTCCATGTGCGGTATTTATCGGGATCCTCGCCTGCCATCTTCTTGATCTCCAGCGAGAATACCGAAGCATGCTCCGCGATCAGCTGCCCGTAGCGCCAGGCGGCATTCACGGGCTCGAGCTCCGCTTTGATCGTAAGCGTATGCTCGCCTTCGGTCAGGTAGATCCGGAACGGGTTTCCGTCCTTGTCCGAAAGCGTCTCATTCGTCCAGGACCCGTTCGTATACGGGAAGGCGTACGCCTGAAGCTCGGCAAAAGGCGTAACGCCGTCGATCAGGACGGTCTCATATGAATTAAACTCTTCCTTCTCATTCCTGTAATGGAAAGTCAGAGTGTACATGCCTGTCTGTTCCGCCCGGAAGCGGTAAGTAATCTCGTCTCCGGGCTCTGTCCATGACAAAGTATTGAGCAGCTTATATTCAGCATTGTACGGCTGCACATCCGGAGTCGTTGATGATTTATATATGATCTTCGCGGAATTCTTTACGGTATAATCCGTCGCATTGATGATTGTGTTTTCCGCAGCGGCGATTGGGATATCCGCATACTGCGCAGCGTACTCCGCATACGCGACCGGTCTTTCCGGAAGCGGAACGACCGAAAGCCTGCCCAGGGCAAGCCCGTCGTTTGACACGTTCCGGACGGTGATGATGTTCTCGCCGCTTTCAAGATTCAGCTGCAGCGGCAGAACGGAAGAATAGGTGTTGTTATACAGCCCGGCTTCCCGCCATCCGTCGATCCGCTCCTGTGCAGGAGCGATCTGGTCGCCGTAGCGGTCCGTCAGGATCGTCTCATTCGCATCCCGCCAGTAGAGCGGGAAGTCGATCGTTTTGAGTTCCTGGTACGGCGTCTTCCCATTGATCTCAAGGGATGCCGTATGATCAAGGTAAGAAGTCCCGGCCGACGCATAGTCAAAGGCCAGTGTGTATATGCCGCCCTCATTCAGCATTATGCGGTACTCTGCGGTCTCGCCGTAGCGCAGTACCGTCAGTTCCCCGTCATACGGGAGCACGGTAAAACCGGTGCCTGCAAACGCATCGGCATTCTGCCCGCCTTCCGGGAACGCCTCAGCCGTCTCCTGCCCCATCTTCCCCGTCTGCGTCATGAGATAGTCCGTGTATTTCGGCTCACTCGAATTAAGCGAACCGGTCAGCAGTTCGACCGCCCAGCGGAGTTTCTCCGTGCTGACATCCTCAACGCGTTCGGAAGAAGAGCGCAGCCGCATCAAAAGCAGCACCCCGGCAACGAGGGCTATGATCACGAGCAGCGCGATCAGCCGTTTCTTCCATTTGTCCTTAGCCATGCTTCGACCTCATCTACGAAAGGGAGCCGCTGTACCGGCTTTGCGGGCCGGTACAGCAGCTCCGGAGCGTGCTTTGCAGCACGGGTTAATTAGAACTGATCTTCGGTGTAGCCGTAGTAGGTGATGAGGCCGTTCTTGAGATCCTGCTCGGCAATACGGAAGCGGGCATTGATCTTCTCGTTCCAGTCATCCAGGTTCGCCTTCACGGTGTCAACCCAGCTGGGATCGGTCACAGCCACGCCGGTGATGTCCGCATTGGTCACATCCAGCCACTCACGCAGGCAGTTGACGGAGGTGCCGTCCTCGATCACGCGGTAAGGATAGGTCTTATCGGAGATATCCCAGATCTTGCCTTCGTTCCACAGCTCCAGCAGGTACTGGAAACCGGGCATCTTCTCGGCATCGCCGTAACGGGCATGCAGTTCGGTGCCGTACCAGATCTCCATCTGAGCATAGAACTGATCGCCGGTCACGAGCGGCAGGGAGTCGTTCAGGCAGGTCTTGATCGTGCCGTTGTCGTTGAACATCTGGTCCGCACGGGCCTGCAGGGACTCGGTGGCGCCGCACCAGAAGGAACCGAACGCGTAGGCCAGGTCGAACTGGGCCTTCTCAGCTTCGCTCCATTCGGGATTGCCGTCATCCATCGCGTAGTTGTGGATCGCCATGGGGTCGATCACGATACCGACGGTGTTGGGCTGATAGGGAGTGGCGGGACGCGGATAGATATCCCAGTCCTCAGACTCGACAGAGTTCACGGCCCAGGAGCCGTCCTCCATCTTGGGAGCGGTCGCGGCGCCCATCATCCACGGGTCACCGGTATAGGCCAGTACATAGTTGCGGCAGAAGAAGCGGTAGCCCCACCACCAGCCGTCATCCATGATGGAACTGTCCACGGCGCCCTGGCCGTTCAGGGTCCAGATCTCGTAGGGAGCCCACTTGGCGATGTAGCCGATCAGGTCCTTGACTTCGTCAGAAGCGATGTTCACGCGGTCACCCTCGCCCTTGTAGGCAGCCATCTGGGCATTGATGGTCGTGGTGCCCGTGTCGATGATCTGCGTCGGGACGGAGAAGATGGTGCCCCAGAAGTTCTTGTTGTCAGCAGAGGTGATGAACTCAGTGTACTCGTCGATATCCCAGTCGGGATCCGGCACTTCGATATTGTTCTCCTCAGCCAGTTCCTTGTTTACGAAAATGCCCCAGGGCTGCATGAACTGCGGCAGGCCTGCCTGGAATCCCCAGTAGTTCATGGTGTCCATGATACCCTTGTTGAAGCTCTGGTAAAGCGGGTCATCCGCATATACGGACAGGTCAGCGATCATGCCGCGGGACAGGTCACCGGGCAGATCGTTGGCGGCATACACATCGGGATACTTGCCGTGCTCGGCCTTGAAGTTCTCGAGCTCCTGAGTCCAGGAAGTGTCATTGCCGTTCGGGTCATCCGTCTTGGCATACAGGTTGACCTTGACATTGGGATAGATCTTGTTGAATTCCTTGGCCAGCGCATAGATGGCAGCAACATTCTGGCTGGTCAGGTCTTCAGGAGCGATCTCCTGATGGCCCAGGTCCTTATGATAGGTGCTGTCGCCGGACCAGCACATGACATCGATCTCACCTTCGACGGCGGGATCCAGACGCAGATAATAAGGAGTCGCGTCGTCCGCGAGTGCCGGCAGCGCAACTGACACCACCATGATGATGCTCAGCAGCAGGCACATAAGAGTCTTCTTGTTGATCATTCGATTTTTCCTCCGTTTCATTATTCTGTTCATTCATACGGCCAGGAGCGTCTCTCCTGTAATCCTGATTGGATTATACAGGAGCATCTTAGAGCTTGTCAACACTATCTTTGTTACAAAAATGGAAAAATATGCAACGAAACAGACCAAATATATATTAGTTTAGCGCTTAATTCTTGTAGTTTCGCGATATGCATAAGGAGAAGCTTCATGCTCTTTATTCTTCCCTATTATTATGAAGTGCGCAGCAGGAACGGCTCCCGTGCCCGCTCCATCTTTTTTCCCTCCCGGGTCTTGACATCTCCGGGATGATAAGTATAATTAGTTATACAAATCATACTTTTCGGAGGAGGGTTTGAGAGTATGGAGGGACCTGAAGGCAAGTATGCCTGGACCGCGACTGTCGGTGAAAAGGGACAGATTGTGATTCCCAAGCAGGCCAGGGAGATCTTCGGGATCGAGCCCGGGGACGTTCTGCTACTGCTGGGCGACAAGGAGCGCGGGATCGCGATCCTGCCCAAGGAGAATATGCAGCAGCTGCACAATATGACTTTCGGAGGCAGTGACCAATGAGCATCGTAGAAGTCGACCGTTTATGCAAGGATTATCCGTCCTTCCATCTGAAGGACGTCTCCTTTACCATTGAGAAGGGCAGGATTGCGGGATTCATTGGCCGCAACGGCGCGGGCAAGACGACCACGATCAAGTCCATGCTCAACCTCGTTCATCCGTCCGGCGGCGCGGTCCGTTATTTCGGCCTGCCGCTAAAGGAGAATGAGGCGGAGATCAAGAGGCGCATCGGGTATTCGACGGGCACCGTCAACTACTACCCGAAAAAGAAGCTGAAGGATCTGGCCGCAGTGACCCGCACCTTCTACCCCAACTGGGACGAAGCCGCCTACAGGGAGTACCTGAACCTCTTCGCGCTGGATGAGAATAAGGCCCCGGCGGAGCTTTCAGAGGGCATGAAGGTCAAGTGCAACCTGGCGATGGCCCTGTCCCACAAAGCAGAAGTGCTGATCCTGGACGAACCGACGAGCGGCCTGGATCCCTTCTCCCGCGACGAGCTGCTCGATCTTTTCGTGATGCTGAAGGAAAGGGGCGTCGCCATCCTCTTCTCCACGCACATCACTTCTGACCTTGAGAAATGCGCGGACGATATCATCTATATCCGGAACGGCCAGATCATACTCGCATCGGATACGGATACATTCCGCAGGGAACTGGGTGAAGAGAGCGAAACGCTGGAGCAGACAATGCTCCGTCTGGAGAGGAGTGCGCGCAATGTCTGAGATGCTGAAAAAAGAACTGAAGCTCAGCGCTTCCGCGCTGTCCTACCTGTTTATCGCGTTTGCCCTGATGACGATGATCCCGGGCTATCCGATCCTGATGGGTGCTTTCTTCGTCTGTTTCGGGATCTTCCAGTCCGTACAGCGCTGCCGTGAGAATAACGACCTCGTTTATTCCGCCCTGCTGCCTGTTGCCAAGCGCGATGTCGTGCGTGCGAAGTACGCGTTCGCAGTACTCATCCAGGCCTGCGGGTTCCTCATCATGGCCATCCTCACACTGCTCAGGATGACAGTACTGGTCGACGCCACACTCTACCGTACCAACGCGCTCATGAACGCGAACTTCGTATTCCTGGGCTTCGTTCTGCTGGAGTTCGGATGCTTCAACCTGATCTTCCTGGGCGGGTTCTTCAAAACGGCATACTACTTCGGCAAGCCGTTTGTGATCTTCCTGATCGTGTTCTTCGTGATCCTGGCGATCGCGGAAGCGCTGCATCATTTCCCGGGACTCGAAGCAGTCAATGCCTTCGGGTTCACGGAAATGCCGCTGCAGCTGGCCTTCCTTGCGGGCGGTGCCGTAGCATTCGTCGTGATGACCGTCTGCTCCCAGGCCGGTGCGATCCGCAGTTTCGAAAAGATCGATCTGTAAAACTTGTATCCCCAAACTACACCAGGGGCTGCCTCATACCGGCAGCCCCTGATTTATGTCACCAGATTACTTAATCGGTTTTCATAATGATCACGAGGATCAGTCAAGCTTCATCAGGAATTCAAGGATGCGCTTTGCGCTTGTTACCAGGTCTTTGCGGTCCAGCGCACCCTGTTCCATGGCATCGCGCACACGGTCCGGGAAGCCGGTAGGCATCTTGACATCATTGCCCGCTGCCAGCTCCTTATACTGTTCGGCACGGTTCCACCAGTCAGACATCACGATCCCT
>JAFZPO010000122.1 GCA_017550305.1 Clostridia bacterium | reverse complement strand
CAGGAGCCCCTTCCCGATGATGATCCGCTCTGGAATTGCCCAAATCTACTCATCACACCGCACGTCGCAGGCGACATGACCCTTCCGTATACGCGCCAGCGTATTGTCGAACTGTTCCTCGAAGACTTCGAAAACTATTGTGCCGGGAGACCGCTGGCCAGGCAAGTCGATCTGAAGCGTGGATACTGATACAGACTCCCCCTTTTTCCGGCTTCCCTGCAAGCCGGAATTTCTACAAAACGAGCTATAGGTTATATCTATATGATATGATAGAAAATCAGGATTGCTTATTACTTCAAAATCCATTGACTTCTTTTTCCGGCCATGATATGATGTGCCCATCATCCGGAAAGGATGAATGAATGAACAGGAGGAAGCCGACATGACGAATCGCAGCATGCGTGAAATGCGGGAGTACATGTACATGTGCATGTGCCGCTATTCGTCATGCAGGAAAGCCTGATCGGGACAGTTCCTCCCATTGGACGGCGCTTGCATGACGCAGGTGCTTTTTCTTTTGTCTCTCGCTCAATAACGCAGCATGAAAGGGGAACATACCCTATGTACAGAAAAGCCAGCGGCTGCCGTGATCGAATGTGAAGCATTCAGGTTAAGATGTTTTCACCGAATCAACACATTTATGATAGAAGATAAAAAGGAGAAAGATTATGAAAAAGTTTGCTGCTCTGATTCTGGTTCTGGTACTTTCACTGACCGCAGTTTCCGCACTGGCCGATACCCTGATCATCGGTGTTCCGAATGACGGAACCAACCTCTCCCGTGCAATCAAGCTCCTTGAAACAGCCGGCCTGATCGAAGTGGATCCTGCTGCGGGCTATACGCCTGAAATCAAGGATGTTACCAAATACATCTACGACATCGAGATCTCCCCTGTTGCCGCGAATACCCTGACCTCCACGCTGGTCGACTACGCCGCGACCACCATCAACGGCACTTTCGCCATTCCCTATGGCCTGGTTCCTTCCAAGGATGGTCTGATCATTGAGAAGCAGAGCGAAAGCGGCGACAACCCCTATATCAACATCATTGCAGCGCGTACTGCGGATGCAGACAATGAAATTTACAAGACTATCGTAGCAGCTTTCCAGACCCAGTATGTCGCGGAATTCCTGCTGGTAAACTATAACGAAGCCTACTTCCCGGCATTCCCGTATGATCCTGACTTCACCGTTGAAGAAGGCTGGACTGACAGTGTCGCTGCCTATGAATCCTCCAAGGAAGGCAAACAGGTCGTGCGTGTGGGCGTCGTCGGTGCCAACAACCTGCACTGGAATGCGGTTCAGCAGGTACTGGATGAGCAGAACGCGGGCATTTATATCGAGCTTGTTGAATTCGATGCCTACAACCTGCCCAATGAAGCTCTGAACAGCGGCGATATCGAACTGAATTCCTTCCAGCACATCGCCTTCCTGAACAATGAGATCAAGAACAACGGTTATGATCTGGTACCCATCGGCGGCACGCTGATTGCTCCTCTGACCCTGTATTCTCAGAACTTCGATTCCATCGATGCGATCAAGGAAGCAGCAGGCCTGCTCAAGTAAGGCATCTTCCGCTGCCAAACATACTGCTCCGTGGCTAAACAGCCTCGGAGCAGTATTGTGCGTATAACCTGAAACAGGAGACAAGCCCGAATGATTGAAATTAAGAACCTCAGCAAGACCTTTACGCTTAAAGGGCAGAACATCGACGCGGTCCGCGATGTATCCCTGACCATACAGGACGGAGACGTTTACGGTGTCATCGGTTATTCCGGCGCTGGAAAAAGCACGCTTGTCCGCTGCATCAACCTGCTGGAAACACCAGACAGCGGTTCCCTGCGCGTCAACGATTCAGACCTGATCACCTTCGAGAACGGCAAGCTTCTGTACGGAGCTTCCCGGACACCCATGAAGGAAAAGCAGCTCAATGCCATGCGCAGATCTATCGGAATGATCTTTCAGCACTTCAATCTGCTGGATCGTTCCACTGTGTTTGATAACGTTGCCTATCCGCTGAAATACAGCGGTATGAACCGCAAGGAAATCAAAGACCGCGTTCATGAAATGCTGCAGCTGGTAGACCTCACCGACAAGCGTGACGCTTACCCCAGCCAGCTTTCCGGCGGCCAGAAGCAGCGCGTTGCTATCGCCCGCGCGCTGGCAAATCATCCGAAGATCCTGCTTTCGGATGAAGCCACGAGTGCGCTGGACCCTGATGCCACAGAATCCATCCTTGCTCTGCTGCGGCATCTGAATGAGAAGCTTGGCCTCACGATCATTGCCATCACACATGAGATGGCAGTAATCAAATCCATCTGCCGGCATGTGGCAGTCATGGAAGACGGACGCGTCGTTGAAGAAGGTAACGTATATGATGTGTTTGCCCATCCCAAGCAGGACATCACCAAGCATTTCGTTGCCAGCGCTTCTGCCCTGAACCGTGTGGACAAACTGCTTCATGATGATTCTCCCCTGGTACAGGTACAGCCCGGAGAACTGCTGGTTAAGCTCCTCTTCTCCAGAGACAGTGTCGGAGATTCCGTCATCAGCCAGATCTCCAGGGATTTCAATGTATCCATCAATATCGTGCTGGCCAGTGTGGAAGTACTGGAAGGCTCGCCGCTGGGCGGAATGATCGCCATTTTCAAAGGTACAGAAGAAAATATGCATGGGGCTTTGGACTGGATGAAAGCCCATCACGTAGAAGTGGAGGTGCTTCGCCGTGGCTGAACTGCTGAAACAATGGATCCCCAACGTAGTGGCATATAAGACCCGCTTTTTCCAGAGTCTGACCCAGACGATGCAGATGACGCTGCGCAGCGGTGCGATTGCCTTTGTAATCGGCCTGGCACTGGGCGTTCTGCTGACAGTCTGGAAAAAGGGCGGCATCCGTCCCAATGCCATTCTGTACCGTATTCTGAACATCATCGTGAACCTTTTCCGTTCCATCCCCTTTGTCATCCTGCTGATCTTCCTGATTCCCTTTACCCGCATGATCGCAGGAACGGCCATTGGTGTCAAAGGTGCCCTGGTGCCGTTGGTATTCGGCTGTGTGCCGTTCTATACACGTCAGGTCGAGGCCGCCCTGGCTTCGGTAAACCCAGGCAAAATCGAAGCTGCACGGAGTATGGGCAGCAGTACACTCGGCATCATCTTCCGCGTATATCTGCATGAAGCAGTTCCGGACCTGGTACGCGCCACGACGATCACCGCGATCAGCCTCATCGGTCTGACGACCATGGCAGGCGCGGTCGGCGCAGGCGGCATCGGCAGCTTTGCCATCAATTACGGACAGAATCAGAATCATCAGGATATTGTTAATGTCTGCGTAGTCATCCTTCTGATATTCGTATCCCTGCTTCAGTTCCTGGGTAATCTTATTTCCCACCGGACCACGAACCGCGGCCTGTTCGCGAAAGGAGACCAGAAATGAGCGCCCGTGATACGATCTGTGCCTATGCCGACCGGCAGGAGTCTGTCTACCGGCAGATCGCACTGGATATCCACGAGCATCCGGAAGTCAGCAACTATGAGTTTTATGCCTGCGAGCGTCTGAGCAAGCAGCTGGAAGCAGAAGGTTTTTCCGTGACCACGGATGTAGCCGGACACCGCACCGGTTTCAGTGCCGTCTATAAGTCCGGTAAACCGGGACCTGTATTGGTCTTTCTGGCAGAATATGACGCACTGATCGGCCTGGGTCACGGCTGCGGGCACAACCTGTTCGGCGCAACCTCCTGCCTGGCAGCGGCGTCGCTCAGGCAGGTGATCGATGGAGTCGGAGGCGAGATTCGCGTATACGGCACACCCGGCGAAGAGGGCGGCGAGAACGGCAGTGCAAAGGGCAGTTTTGTCCGCGAGGGTTTCTTCAGCGATGTAGATGCCGCACTCTGCGTTCATCCCGGCGACCGCAACGAGGCTTCCAGTAAAAACATTGCCTGTGCGCCGATGGATATCGAGTTCTGGGGCAAGCCTTCCCATGCAGCAGTTGCACCGGAAAAAGGCATCAATGCGCTGGACGCCCTGATCCTGACGTATAACGGTATCAATGCCCTGCGACAGCATGTAACGCCTGATGTTCGCATCCATGGGATCATCACTCACGGCGGTGACGCCCCGAACATCGTCCCTGCATATGCGTCCGCCAAGTTCTATTTCCGTGCCGCTGCGGTCCCCACGCTGGAAGCACTCTGCAAGCGTATAGAAAATATTGTTGAAGGCGCAGCACTCATGACCGGTGCCAAGGGCTCCATGAAGCCTTCGCAGAACCGCGTTGACAACATGGTCCCGACTCCGTCCTTTGATGCGGTCTACGGTAAGGAATTTGAGCAGCTGTCCGGGGAGAGCATCCGCTTCAGCAGCGGTTGCGGTATTGGTTCCAGCGATGTCGGGAACGTATCCCAGCAAGTGCCGACCATCCAGCCTACCATCTGCATTACAGATAAGCCTACGCCCTGGCACACGGAAGAATCCAAGGCTGCATCCAAATCAGAAAAAGGTCTGGCTTCCATTGTCTTGGGTGCCAAAACACTGGCTCTGACTGCACTGGATCTGATCGATGATCCGGACCTGCTCCGCCAGATCAAAGAGGATCACGCAAAACAGGTCAAGGATCAATAACGATTTGGCATGCACATAGCAGCACAGAAGAAATCTGCATTAGGGGCTGTCTCATCTTGAGACAGCCCCTTCTCTGCTATATATCTATACAAGCATATTTTTTGAGTTTAACTTGTTCCCCTGCTTTTTTCATCCAATACTCGCTCTTTTATTACGCGTGCAGGCACACCAACTGCGACTGTATACGGCGGAATATCATGTGTCACAACAGAATTTGCACCGATTATCGCACCTTCTCCTATTGTTATACCCGGCAAAATCACACTGCGCGCACCGATCCAGACATAATCTCCAACATGGATACTTGCTGCAGTGTCTGGAAGTGTCAAATCGTGATAGTCATGTTGAGAAGCGAGAAAGCATACTTCCGGTGCAACAGCACAATGCTTCCCAATTGTAATCTCAACGTCCTTATAATAATGTGACGCAAGAATACGACATCCTCGGTTAACAGTTGTTCCATCACCTACTGACACTCTCTTGGCATAGCGGATATATGTGTGATAATCGATGAATACTCCTTTGCCAACAGACTTGAGTATCATCCTAAAAACACATTTTCTTATTATTGGAGGCAAAATATCCATCAAGCCCCAAAGTACGTTTGTTACCCATGAGTAAATCCCAAATAGCACTGTACTAACCACTTCCCTTTCGAACAAAACAGGTTTAGAAGACCGACAAGCCAGCAAGGTAGTATGCTATGATTTCGTTTTTCAGGCTATGGTGTCAAAAGCGCACTATTGTCACCACAAATGAGAAACCGATATATGCAGAAAAGCCTTTATTAACTCCACAATAATATCTTAGCAGATTATAATACTTAAATCAATACGATGATGGTAGATGATCCAATGCTGCTAAACCGGTGAGTAAATTCAGTGGAAGTTACTCTGAGAATTTTCTGTTTTTTACAGGTTTTCCATGTATGGTTCTGAAAAACCCTTGTAAAATCTGCTGTTCCTCATATAATGTTTATTGTCGATATGTCTCGTATATATATCAGCAAGCAGTTGCCCAAGCCATGTTATTTCGAAAGCAATAACATTCCTGTAACCAACTGCCCCAATCTGTCAGAAACCGGAGGCAACACATGAAATACGTAGCTGTCAGCGATCTGTACATACAGAAGGAAGTCTTTGAGGAATGTCTGGCCGCCTATCCGGATATCAATTACAAAATCATCCACTTTGGCAGTGATGACCGCAACACCATGCGTGAGATTTTCCACACAGTAGAGAGGAATGGCCCGAAAGCCTGGCCTGCGCCTGAAGAACTGTATGAAGCCATTGAGGACGCGGATGTGCTGATGGTCCATACATGCCCGATCCCGGGTGAGCTGATCAGGCGCGGAAAGAAGCTGCGTGCCATTCTGACGTGCCGCGGCGGACTTGAAAACATCGATGTCGAAACAGCTACCGAGCTGAACATCCCCATCATAAACAACCCTGCCCATAACTCCAACAGTGTTGCCGAACTGGCAGTAGGCCTGATGATCGATGAGACCCGCAACATCTCACGTTCCCATATGAGCCTCAAGCAGCATCAGTGGCGCGAGATATTCAATAATTCCGGTAACATCTGGGAACTGAAGAGGAAAACCGTCGGAATCGTCGGCTTCGGCAATATCGGACATCTGGTTGCGGAAAAACTGAACGCATTCGGCTGCAAGCTCCTCGTGAACGATATCAGGATCGATCCTGAAGACGAAATGCTCGCCCGTCTGCCTATTCGTGTTACGGATCTTCCCACGCTGATGAAGGAAAGCGATATCGTTACACTGCATGCCCGCAGCGAGGACCTGATCCTGAGCCGGGAAATGCTCTCCCTCATGAAGCCCACTGCATTCTTTATCAATACTGCCCGCGCACATATGGTGGATTATAATGCACTGTATGAACTGCTGCGCGACCACCGCATCATGGGTGCCGCACTCGAAGTGCATCCCACGGAGCCCCTGCCGGATGATTATCCTTTCCTGCAGCTGGATAATGTGACGCTGACCACACACCGCGGCGGAGATACGATAAATGCTTTCATCGACAGTCCGCCAATGATCATGGAAGACTATCAGCGCTATCTCGCCGGAAAGAAGCCCCGCTTTTTCGCAAATTCTGAAGTCGGTATGGGCAGATAGGGTAATCAGGAATACGTCTGAAAAAGCAAACAGTCAGGAAGGCCGAAACAGTCCTTTTCATGACTCCATATAACTTCAACGGCCATCCCGTCCGGGGTGGCCGTTGAAGTTATGGAGCTTTTCCGTTATAGTGCGGTATTTCTCAATCCGACTGCAGCGCGTCATATCCTTCTTCGCCAGTACGTACACGCACCACGTTCTCTACGTCATACACAAAGATCTTGCCGTCGCCGATATGGCCGGTATAAAGCACAGCGCGGGCTGTATCGATGACCTGGCGTACCGGGATCTTGCTGACCACGATATCCACCTGGACTTTCGGCAGCAGCATCACGTCCACCGGTGTACCGCGGTAATATTCCGGTTTGCCTTTCTGAATGCCGTAACCCATTACATTGGTTACCGTCATGCCGGTGATGCCGATCTTGTTCATAGCCGTCTTCAGGCTCTCCAGGCGGGCAGGACGGCAGATGATCTGCACCCTCGTGTATACAGGCGCATCCGGCGCTTTTTCTTTTGCCTTGCGCGCTGCCGGCACTTCTTCTGCAGGCTCGGCAACTGCTGCAGGTCCCGCTTCTTCATAACTGCTGTCCGGCATCATCGCATAACCGGCATAAGCAGTAGGCAGGCCATGCTCGGAACGGTCCAAGCCCATGACTTCATCAGCGGAATCGGCACGCAGGCCGATCGTTTTCCTGATAAGCGCAAATACGATTGTAATAATGATCCCCGTCCATGCGGTCGTTGCCAGAACGCCCAGAAGCTGAACTCCCAGGAACTTGAAGCCACCGCCGTAGAAAACGCCTTTCATGGTACTTCTTCCGGTAGCAAAGAAACCGGTCAGGATCGTACCCAGCGCACCGCAGACACCGTGAACGGAAATCGCACCGACAGGATCGTCTATCTTCGCTATTCTGTCAAAGAACCCGACAGACAGGACGACCGCGAACCCGCAGCAGATACCAATCACAGCAGCTCCAAAGGGATTCACCGTATCACAGCCGGCTGTAATGCCGACAAGGCCTGCAAGTGCCGCGTTGAATGTCATGGAGACATCCGGCTTGCCGTAGCGTACCCACGTAAAGATCATGGTGACCAGTGTTGCGAGCGCCGCAGCCAGGTTCGTATTGAAGAAAACAATGCCTGCACTAACAATCAGTTCGTCACTGTCCATACCCACTGTGGACGCGCCGTTGAATCCGAACCAGCAGAACCAGAGGATAAACACGCCCAGGGCAGCAATAGACAGATTGTGCCCCAGGATAGCCTTGGGTTTGCCATCCTTTCCGTACTTTCCAATGCGCGGTCCAAGCATTTTCGCACCGATCATGGCACAAACGCCGCCCACCATATGCACGGCGGTCGAACCAGCGAAATCATGGAAGCCTATTTCGGCCAGCCATCCGCCGCCCCAGATCCAGTGTCCGGAAACAGGATAAATGAACAGTGAAATGGCTGCGGAGTAGAGGCAGTATGCGGAAAACCTGGTGCGCTCTGCCATGGCTCCGGAAACGATCGTTGCAGAAGTAGCACAGAATACTGTCTGAAAAATGGCGTAAGCCCACAGCGGCACTCCAGCCGGTAACACCGAACTGTAATCCTTCATGATGAACGGATCGATCCAGCCAAAGAGCGCCGTACCGGTCCCGAACATGATGCCAAAGCCTATCAGCCAGTACAGCGGCGTACCAATGCAGAAATCCATCAAGTTCTTCATCAGGATATTGCCTGTATTCTTTGCGCGGGTGAAGCCCGCCTCACACATGGCAAAGCCTGCCTGCATAAAGAAAACTAATGCTGCGCCGAGCAGTACCCAGATCGTGTTTGCGGGTGAATACGTCATTTTTCTCACTTCCGTTTCTGCAAACTTTCCAACAAAAAAGGCGCCGGGTGTCTTTCAAGCACACCCTTGCGCCTTGTTGGAATGACGGCATTCTAAGCTGTCCGATTCCATTTGTCAAGAGGCAGAACAATCAAAAAACAATGAGTTTTCACATCCGCGGTCATTTTCCGCTGGCGCCATAATTGCTGAGCACCCGTGCCGAAGGATCATCCACATCGCATCCGGGCCAGGTTTTGTTGGGCATCCAGAAATCAACGATCATGTCTGCCTGTCCCGGATAGAACTGTTCAAACAGCTCCCTGTAAAGCAGGCTCTCCTTTGTGAATGGGCGACAATAGTCAAATGCCGCAGCACGCTTCGCGAACTCCTCGTCCGTGTATGTCCTTTCGGCAAGCGCCTTGAGGTCGTTTACCATGGAATGCCCAACCGCATCTGAGAAGGCCGCCTTCTGCCGCCACAGGATCTCGTCGGGAAGGATATGGTCCTCGGCAAACGCCTTGCGGATCAGGTACTTGCCCATATTATGCCTGTTCATTTTCAGTTCCGGGTCTATGCTCATGGCATACCTTACAAACT
>JAFZPO010000003.1 GCA_017550305.1 Clostridia bacterium | reverse complement strand
GCCGCAGTTCTTGCCGCGCAGGAAAGGAGGCACACTCTCGTCGACCGATGCAGTACAGATGACGCGTGTTCCGCCTGTTTCGATCAGGCAGCTGCCTGCGGCAGTAGACATGAAATCAACGGTGATACGGTGCAGCCGCGGCATTTCCGGAGTGCGGCCATCCTGACGGTCCATAGTGAAGTCCCTCCCCTGTTTAATTCACGTTAATTGTAGAACATGTCCGCGCTTTGAGTCAACGAAAGCACAGAAAAAAGACGACAGAAACACGTTCATACAAATTATAAAAAGGCCAAAAATGCGAAACGGATATCTTGTATATATACTGCGTGAAGAGCGAATACACACAGGGATACTATCTTCTGGTTTCATCTGCCGCTGGCGAAGAAATGAGCAAGACGAAAGACATAACGAGCCGCGAAAACGAAAAAGTTTATTTCACGGCTCGTTTTAATGTTTCTACGGCTTCAGGTAAACAAATCATCCAGCGTGACCACGTGGGTGAAGATGCTCCAGTATTCATTGTGAACCAGTCCGTAGGTTGTAATCAATGTCTGATAAACGGATGATTTGCGAGGAATAAATGTCCGCAGAAGGTTCTGGCGATGCATCAGCTTCATATAGTAAGATTTGTCTACAGTGAACTCTTCACTGTAGAATTTGATTTCACAGGCGTTGATGACATGATCATCCCGATCAATCAAAAGATCGATCTGTGCGCCTTCCGGATCGTCTTCCCGCTTGGACCATGCTGACTGAGTGGATCGGACACCGCTGATTCCTAGCGCTTGTTTGATTTGTGGAATGTGATTGAAACAGACATTTTCAAAGGCAAAACCTCGCCAGCTAATAACAGGCTGCGTGTTCTGACTATTCATCCAGAAATGCTCATCCAGGGAGGAACTACCTCGAACATAATGAAGATAGAATAGGCAAAACGGATCTGTTAGCTTGTAATGTTCTTCCCGTTTGCTGATTCCGAAGGGAACATACCGGATAATGAAGTCGCTGGCTATCAGGGCATTCAATTCATTAGTCAGGATTCCACCGGAAGACACTTCAAGTTTTTCGCAGATTTCTTTTCTGGTGAATCCTGCGTTTCGGGTATACAGCAACTCAACAATGGCCTTCATAGCGGAAGCATTCCGGAATACGGAAGAAAACAGCCGATCGTATTCGTCCCGGAGAACGGCATGGCGTGAGAAAAACAGTTCATCGATACTTTGCGCCAGACTGAGGTCTTTCTTCAGATAACCTAGATAGTATGGAATTCCGCCAAGAAGCATATAGCTCTGTACGATATCATATCTTGAATAATGTACATTCCGGCTCAGCAGGAAATCTTCACACTCCCGCAGAGTAAATGGCTCCAGCTTGATTTGATAGGTAAGACGGCCATACAGGCCGCCATGGTTATTGATCAGACGATCCTGTATCCAAGAGCTTGCACTGCCGCAGACGATAAGCATCACCTGATGACGGTGACATGCCCAGGTGTTCCAGAACGCTTCCAGTCCTGTCAGAAACCCGGACTTGGGGGTGTCCATCCAGGGCAATTCGTCCAGGAAGATCAGCTGCCGTCCTTCATCTTCCCTGGATTGCAGCCACATCTCAAGCATAAAGAACGCTTCCAGCCAGTCTTTCGGCCGATGCTCTGGCTTGGCGCCATGAAGCTTCAGGGACTGATAAAAATGGTCAAGCTGTGCCTCCATCAAGTTTTTTCCATGCCATTCCGCCGGCGACAGTCCTGCGTGGCGGAATGTAATCATTCCTTTGAATGTCTCGTCAACCAGATACGTTTTTCCAACTCTACGACGCCCATAAACAGCTATGAATTCAGCGTTCGAGCCAGCAAACCTGTTCTTCAACTCTTTGACTTCTTCCTGCCTGCCAATCATGCCAGCCTCCCAATATAACAAGCCACGAAGCAGAAAAAAACAAATCCATGGCTAATTTTTATCATTGTAACATCCGGACTGGGTTCCTGTCAATCAGTTGCTTAAATATAACTCAGGTATTGTGCAATTATTATCCAGTACCCAGTACAAATTGCACTCTGCGAGACTGCGCTCCTGCTTCCGCCTGCGCTTGAGATGAAAGACCTGCCGAAACCTACATCGTCAGGGGAGCGCCCCTGTCTTATTTCCAGATATCCTTATCATACTCTCTATCTGTGCTTCTTACACAGGCAGAGAGCCATTTTCAGAATACATAGGTTGACCTGAGTATAAGAAAAAAACCGAAGTTCACAAGGATGAACCAGCTGTTTACGAAAAATTGTCAAGTATATTAACCTGTATAGAAACTGTTATATGATAGCCGTTTAGATGCTGTCTTGTTTTTAGTTAAGCCATAGGGAATCGAGATAGGCCATACGTACTGTCAGGAAGTTCCGCAGGTACTCGAAATTCCCATGCAGGTCAGCACCGGTCTTCACGGGAAATTCATCCGCGTTGAAGGTTCGCCAGCGCGTGAAGTTCAGCTCGCCAGCAGGACTAAGCAGTGCCTCATATTCATCGAGTGAACACAGGCGACCAGTGTCTTCCGACGGCTCTCTCAGCCCCAGGATGATCTCAAGGCACGGACGGAACCGATCCTGATAGGCTTCCTTTACGGCCTCCACGAACTCTTCATGCTTGTACAGCTGCGGGAACCAGTAATAGCGCTTGTAGTCATCTGTGGCGGCCAGCAGGCCTTCCGGGTTTGCCAGGTACCTGTTCTTGTAATAACTGGCACTGTAATTGCCGTAAGCGATGTCATAATCCCAGACAGGGCCGAAAAAGAGTTTTTCGCTGACGGAGTCCTCGTATTTGTAGAGGTAGAAGCTGGATTTGTTGGCATCCAGATTCTTGCTGATCTCTTCGATGAGGTATTTTCCTACCAGCGAGTCCATGTCAGCGATCTCACTGAAGTGCTTTCCTGTCTCGGGGTCGATGCCGTCTTCTGCCCAGATCGCGTTCTCAAAAGACTGCACAAGGGTGCTGATATACTCGACCTGTGCCTTGCTCGCATACTCAGGGCTTTTCAGGAGCACGCTCTGGCCGTGCGAGGTCACAAACCCGCATGCAGTCTGGCTGTAACGGTCATCCAGTTCCAGCTGCATCAGGTATCCGCCGGTGATGTCCTTCGGGTCTGTGGGGATCGACGAATACTTGTATGTATTGCGTTTGTAGCCCGAATGGCCGAGCCTGCGGTAGGCGCTCAGATCATTACCGTTCAGCTTTTCGGTGGCTTTCTCAAGATCGAATGCGTTGATGCGGTTCTTCTGGATCTGGATCTTTTCCGTGAGCAGATAGAACCCGTAATAGACAGAATTGACATATACGTCTGCATAACGGTATTCGGGGGTATGCGCCATGCCCGCGGCGGATGCCAAATCAAAAGTCAGCGCGTTGCGCAGCATGGAATTGTCGCAGTAGCTCGCGATGAGCAGCCACGTTTTCGCGCTCGGCATTCCCAGGATCGGCGCGCCGTCCTCCAGTTTTATATGAAAAGACTTCTTGTATGGATAGAAGGAATAATTCCCGCGTACGCGGATATACTCGAAGGAATTCCCGTATGAGGGCCGGCCGTTTTCGTCCAGAACATACACTGAGCCGCTCTCATGGTTCTTCTTGCTTTCCGAAATATATGCGATACCGCCGGACTTCGTCTTGATATACACGCTCGCGGCGTTATCGGACTGCATGACAGCCACGCGGTAGCTGTTGCCGCCGTTGGATATGGTCACGGTCGTCCCGGGCACGAATACGTCAGTGACGCTGTTGTTAGGAACGGTCACGCCGTTTGCGGTAAAGCTCTTGGCGCTGCCGGTGAAGTGCACGAACAGGTTCGAGGAGTCCAGGCCGGAGGGCAGGAAGAGATAGCGTGTGCCGTTGCGCGAATACCACTGGATCGCGCCGGGGGCAAGACTGCCGTCGGACGGCATTCCTACGCTGCCGTCCCACACGTACAGGCGGTTGATCTCATTCGCCTGCGCGCAGAAAGGCAAAAGCAGCAGCAGACCAAGCAGCAGCAAACAAAAAAGAAAGCGCCTGCGCATCCTTAACTCCTCCGTAATTAGTCTCTTAAGTATACCATAGACACGGGAGCGATGCAAGGAAAGCACGGATCAGGGGATAAGAAAAACCGGCTGTTTCTGCAAACAGCCGGCTGTAAGGGGAGAGGCTTACTCTTCCTCGTCTTCGTCCTTCTGAGCGGACTCGATGATCTTCTTGGCAACGTCGCCGGGAACTTCCTCGTAGCGCTCAAACTTCATGGTGAAGCTGCCGCGGGCCTGCGTCATGCTGCGCAGATCGGTGGCATACTTGAACATTTCGGCGATCGGCACTTCGGCAACGACCTGCTGCAGGCCATCCACCTGGTTCATGCCCATGATGCGGCCGCGGCGCTTGTTCATGTCGCCCATGAGGTCGCCCATGTACTCATCGGGAACCAGCACTTCGACGTGCATGATGGGCTCGAGCAGCACGGGGGAAGCATCCATACAGCCCTTCTTGTAGGCAATGCGGGCAGCGGTCTTGAACGCCATTTCAGAGCTGTCTACCGGGTGATAGGAACCGTCGTACAGCTTGGCATGCAGGCCGACCATGGGATAACCGGCAAGAACGCCCTTCTTGATGTTCTCGCGGAGGCCCTTTTCAACAGAGGGGATGAAGTTGCGCGGGACAACGCCGCCGACGACCGCGTCTTCGAACTCGAACTCGACGTTGGTGTCGCCGATGGGACGGAACTCGATCCACACATCACCGAACTGGCCATGACCGCCGGACTGCTTCTTGTGGCGGCCCTGGCAGGAGACGGTCTTGCGGATGGTCTCACGGTAAGCGATCTTGGGATCCTGCAGAACGGCGTTGGCGCCAAACTTGCTCTGCAGCTTGTTGCGGATCACGTCCAGATGCAGCTCGCCCTGGCCCCACAGGATGGTCTCGGTGGTCTCAACGTTCTTCTCGAGGCGGATGGAAGGATCTTCTTCCTGCAGACGGGCCAGACCGGAGAAGACCTTGTCTTCTTCACCCTGCTTGGCAGCGTATACAGCCTTCTGAACGCTGGGTTCGGGGAACTGGATGGACTCGAAGCGGACGGGGTTGCCGGCATCGCACAGTGTGTCGCCGGTGTTGGTGAACTGGAGCTTGCTCAGAGCAGCGATGTCGCCGGTGTTGACCTGGCTGACGCTGGTCTGGCTCTTGCCGCGCAGGAGGAAGAGGCCGCCGGCTTTTTCAGCCTTCTCGGCAGTGGCATTGTAAAGGGCGGTACCGCTGGTCAGGACGCCGCTGCAGACCTTGAGCAGGCTCAGCTTGCCGACGAACGGGTCAGCAATGGTCTTGAACACGAACGCGGAGAAGGGATCGCCGGCGCCCTTGCGGGTGACAGGCTCGTCGTTCTTGGGATTGACGCCCTCATACTCGCTCTCTTCGGGGCTGTGCAGGTACGCGCTCATGATGTCCAGGAGCTTCGCAACACCGATGCCGGTGATGGCGGATACGGGCACGACGGGCACGATGGTGCCGCTCTTCATGCCGGCGCTGAAGCCCTGCAGGATCTCCTCGTGGGTCAGCTCGCCTTCTTCAAAGTACTTCTCGAGCAGCTCGTCCACAGCCTCGGCAGCCGCCTCGGTGATCTCGGCGGTAGCGTCTTCGATGGCGGAAGCCATTCCGGCGGGAACGGGGATCTCTTTCAGGTCCTTGCCCTTGCCGGCATAGGCCTTGTTCTCCAGGACGTTGACAACACCGGTGAAGTTGGCGCCGTCGCCGATGGGCAGCAGGATCGGAACCACGCTGGAGCCGAACTTCTCGCGCAGCTGGCCGAGGGTACGCTCATAGTTGGCGTTCTCAGCGTCCATGCGGGTGACGACAAACATGCGGGCGACGTTGTTCTTCTTGGCATAAGCCCAGGCTTTCTCAGCACCGACGGTCAGACCGGAAACGGCACCTACAACGATCGCGGCGGTTTCTACCACGCGGAGGGGACCCATCATTTCGCCGATAAAATCAAAGTAGCCGGGAACGTCGATCAGATTGATCTTGGTGCCCTTCCATTCAACGGGCGCTACGGCCGCGCTGATGGAAATAGCGCGCTTGTTCTCTTCGGGATCAAAGTCGGTCACGGTGTTGCCGGATTCCACCTTGCCCTGGCGGTCGATCATGCCGGCAGCGTAAAGCATCGCTTCCGTCAGCGACGTTTTACCTTCGCCGCCGTGGCCGAGCAGTGCAATGTTGCGGATGTCCTTGGTTTTGTAATCAGCCATTGTTGTCAGTCCCCCTATATTATTACTGTGGATTGTGAATCTGTTTGTGAACGCATCGTTTGACTGCACGCACATACAAAAGTTATTTTAACAGAAATACGGCGGATTCGCAAGTGCTTTCCGCCGTAAAAAAGTGCATTTTGGATGTAATTTGGACGCATTCAGATGAGTTTCTTCAATGAATTATCCGGAATTGGAACAGATATTAGGTTTATTCGGGCTGAGCGAGCAGCGTGAGCGCGGTCCGGGTGGCTGCTTCGGTGCGTTCTCCGGCGTTCAGTTCCAGGGTCAGGCGCTCGCCGCAGGCGGCGGCAGAGAGCAGGCCCTGCTGCGCAAGACGGCGTTCCAGCTGCCGAACGGTTCCTTCGTTCCCGTCGAGCACACGCGTTTTCGAAGGAAGCAGAGAACGGATGGTTCGCTTCAGGAACACATAGTGCGTGCAGCCAAGGACGACTGCCGCGGGAGTTTCTATTTCAAGGAATGGCGCAAAGCGTCCGTTGAGGTAGGAGATGAGCTCAGGGCCATCCGTATCGCCGCGCTCGACGAACTCCATGAGCCCGGGGCACGGCAGGGAAATTGCATGCTCACCGTAATTCTCATAAAGCAGGCGGTATTTTTCTGAGGCCAGTGAGACGGGCGTCGCCAGCACGAGGATCTGACCTTCGGGGCACTGGTCATGGGCAAGCTTCAGTGCGGGCTCCATACCGATGATGATCAGGTCGGGGTATTCCGCACGCAGCTGCGCCGCCGCCGCGCAGGTAGCGGTATTGCACGCGATGACAAGCGCTTTGATGCCTTTGCCGAGCAGACGCTGCGCCGCGTCGCGGGCACACACATACACCTGCTCCTCGGTCTTGGTCCCGTACGGCGCATTGACAATGTCCCCATAATAGATAAAGCGCTCATTGGGCAGCATCCGCAGGGCGGTGCGCAGTACGCTGAGCCCGCCGAGTCCGCTGTCGAAAATGCCAATGGGCAGCTGTGTCTGATCCATAAATCCTGACCTCCGTTACGGGGATATTATAGCCCCGCGAATTAGAAGATGCAAGGAATACATCCTTATATGATCTGCCGGATTGGACAATTCGGTGTATTCTGCCATTTACAGCAGCTTCCGTACCTGCTATTATTTGCATGTGGGGACTGAGTTTTCTGCGGAGAATGCTATATGTACTGTGTCCCGTCAGGAACCGGAAGGAGCAGGAGAAAATGATCAAGATCTATTCAATGCCTACATGTCCTTATTGCGACTATATCTATGAGCAGATCAAAGGACGGGAAGACGAGTTCGAGTATATCGATATCAGCAAGCATATCCGTTACCTGGGCGCTTTCGTGCGCCTCAGGGACAAAAGCCCCGTCTTCGATCACTGCAAGGAGATCGGCGACGTCGGGGTCCCTGCGTTCGTGTTTGAGGACGGCAGGGTATCCATTGACCCGGCGGACGCGGGACTGGTCGAGTATGATCCTAAGATGTCCTGCTCTATTGAGGACCACAAAAACGGCAGGCAGGGCTGCTGACAGGCTTTACCAAATAATGTAACCAGGTGTTGGAGGGATATACATGGCGATCGCATATCTGCGCGGCGGCAGGGAAAAGAAAGTACTGCAGGGGAACCCATGGGTGTTTGCAAGCGAGATCGACCGGATCTCCGGCGCATACGAACCCGGTGATGTGGTCTCAGTCAAGAGCGCGCGCGGAAGGATGCTGGGCTGCGCGTTCTATAATCCCCAGTCGCAGATCGCGCTGCGGTTCGTCACTTTCCGTGATGAGCGCGTGGACGAGGAGTTCTTCCGGCGGCGTATCCACAGGGCCATCGAATACCGGCGCGCGTTCGCGGACATGAAGAGCTGCCGCATGGTGTTCGCGGAATCCGACGGGTTACCGGCGCTGATCGTGGACAGTTTCGGCGGCGTCCTGTCGATGCAGTGCCTGTGCCTGGGCATGGAAAAGCATCGTGAGACGGTCATAAAGGCGCTGTGCGACGAGCTCGGCCCGCAGGGTATCTGGCAGCGCGACGATGTGCCTGTGCGTGAGCTGGAGGGCCTGGAGCAGAAAACGGGCCTGCTGTATGGCGAAGTGCCGGATAAAGTTGAAATTTCCGAAAACGGCGTGCGCTTCCTGGTGGATGTGAAGAACGGCCAGAAGACCGGGTTCTTCCTCGACCAGAAGGAAAACCGCGCCGCGATCGCACCGTTCGTCAGAAACGCGAAAGTACTGGACTGCTTCACGCATACGGGCAGCTTTGCGCTGCATGCGGCTTACTATGGCGCAGCGGATGTGACCGGCGTGGATATCTCGGAGTACGCCTGCGAATGTGCTGCGGAGAACGCACGCCTGAACGGGCTCGACAATGTGCACTTTGTCGCCGCGAATGCCTTTGACCTGCTCAAGGAAAAACAGACAGCGGGCGAAAAGTACGACGTGGTCATCCTGGACCCGCCTGCGTTCACAAAGACCCGCGGAGCGGTGGAGTCCGCCCTGAGGGGGTATAAGGAGATCAACCTGCGCGCGATGAAGCTGCTGCAGGACGGGGGATACCTGG
>JAFZPO010000121.1 GCA_017550305.1 Clostridia bacterium | reverse complement strand
GACGGAAACGAACTGAAGAGCGTGCTTGAACGCTATATGCCCGCACCGGGGCAGAAGTTTTTTCTGAAAGGCGGAGTGATCGACGAACCAAAGTACGAATGGAGAGGGCCTGAAACGCTGCCGTTCGATGAGCTTATGCGGCGCGGTTACCGGCTGCCTTTCTATGCGGACCTGGGCGCAATGCCTGAGGGAGAACGCCGTGTGATATGGGGAATGATGGTCGGACAGGAAGCAAAAACACGGATACCGATCTACGAAGACTATATGGCAAGGGGCTTTGATCCTTCGAAGCACGCACTGCAGAGCTATGGGACAGGTTGGCAGAGTGCAGCCTTCCTCGATCAGGAGCGCCAGCTGTTCGGTGCGCCGGGCGGAATTCTCAATGATTGGAATCTTGAAACCAACATCAAGAACGCATTTGCAGCCGGTGACACGCTCTATGCAAGTGACTGCGCAGGGCACGCCTGTGCAACAGGTTACTGGGCAGGAGAACATGCTGCCAAAGCGACAGAAAAGGCAGAATTGTTTGAGGCTGACAAAGAACTGGTGCATACCGAATGCGAAAGGTTGCTCAGACCGCTTTCTGTTTCAAACGGCCTGGACTGGCGCGAGATCAACGCGGCGGCAGCCAAGGCCATGCAGAACTACTGCGGCGGCGTTAAATGCGATGATCTTCTCAGGCAGGGCGTGTATGCGATACGCGGACTGAAGCAGGAAATGGGACACGTTACCTGCCGGAACCCGCATGAATTGACACGTGCGCATGAAGTAAGCGATATACTGGATGTAAGCGAAATGATCCTTCAGGCATGCCTGCTCAGGAAAGCAAGCTGTGAATCTCTGTTTTTTAAGCGCAGCGACAGTGATGATGCGAAGGCAGATAAGGAGAACTGTTATCTCGTCATCAGCCAGAAGGATGGACAGTTGAAACAGCGCTGTGTACCATTACAGTTTTACGGCGATCTGGATACCCAATATGAAAAGCACAGGGAAGGGGGCGGTCTGGATGAACGTTACTGAATACGGCGCTGTCTTTACTCCTGCCAGCACCATGCCGCTCCGCTTTGATGCAGACAAATGCATCGGATGTAACCGTTGTGTAGATGCATGTCAGATCGATGTGCTCCTGCCTGTGCCCGAAGGCGGCAAAACCCCTATCGTATTCTGGCCGGGTGAGTGCTGGTACTGCGGCGCCTGCGTAATGGAATGCCCGGTAAAAGGTGCAGTCACGCTCCGGCATCCGCTCATGAATCAAGCAGCATTCATTGACAGAAGTTTATTGAAGGAGGAAAAAACACTATGAAATGGTTCTTATCTACGGCAATACTCATCATGATTCTGACCCTGACCTGTTCTGCTGTGCTTGCTGAAAGCAATCTGCATGCCGACCTTCAGAAGAGGAGCCCGTCCCCCGAATGGGTCGCCGCACTCCCTGCCGCTCAGGACGATAACGTGAAACAGCTGTTTATAGTCGCAGGTATCGGTATGGATAAAACCACTGCGACCATCTCAATGCATCAGCGCGACGAAAGCGGAGCATGGATGCAGATTCTTTCCACCCCGGGGTTTGTCGGAAAAAGAGGCCTGTGTCTGGATGAAGAACACAAGGAAGGCTGCGCCCAGACGCCTATCGGCGTATATCATTTCAACAAGGCATTCGGTATCGCCGAAGACCCAGGCTGCGCCATCTCATACTTCCAGGTGAATGAAAACACTTACTGGTCCGGCGATCCTGAACGCTTCTACAACCAGATGGTCGATATCCGCGATGTACCTGACCTGGTCATGGATGACAGCGAGCATATCGTTCATTATGAATATGAATATCAATACTGCCTTAATATCTCCTTCAATGAGGAAGGCACCCCCGGCAGGGGCTCCGCGATCTTCCTGCACTGCTTCGGCCAGTACAAGCCCTGGACCGGCGGCTGTGTGGCTGTCCCCGAGAACATCATGAAGCTCATCATGCAGAATGTCCACGAGGACTGCGTTGTCGTGATCGACACGCTGGAGAACCTCGGAGGAAGCCTCTGATCACGATCCGCCTACTCCCCGGACTATTACAAAATCGCAGGAGCCGGCCGCACACCGCGGCCGGTTCCTGCATAAAAACATTCAAAAAACATTTTTATGCATTGACAGCACCCTTGGAACAAGCGTATAGTATGCGCATCCGGCAGACAGCCGGATAGGAATAGAGGCGCGGTTGACAAAAGTAGCGTCCGCGAGCCCTGCCAGGGCCGTGACCGGACGTGAAAGGGGAAACCGCCGAAACGCAGCCAGCCCGGCAGGCGGCAGCGTTGGTCCCGGAGAGAACATCCCCCGGACTGTCATGGCACAAGGCCATGGAGCGCTATTCGGGTTTTTATCCTCCTGAAGATTGGATAGAAGCGGTGAATGGCGTCCAGCCTTCACCGCTTTTCTGTATCGAAAGAAGGAGGACGACACCAATGTTGCAAAGAATGCTTGCTCTGCTGATCACCCTGACCCTGCTCTGCTGCGCCCTGCCCGCTATGGCAGAAGGCACCCTGCGCGTCGGCATGGAATGCGCCTATGCCCCGTTCAACTGGCAGCAGATCGAAGAAAGCGAATTTACCGCCCCGATTGCCGACGGCTTCGGTTACGCTGACGGTTATGACGTACAGATCGCCCGCCGCATCGCGGATGCTCTGGGTATGGATCTGGAAGTCGTCAAGATCGACTGGCAGGGCCTGATCCCCGCACTGGGCAGCTCAGACAACCCCGGCATCATCGACCTGATTATCGCCGGCATGAGCCCCACGGATGAACGCCGCAGCAGCATCGATTTCACTGATTACTACTATCAGAGCGATCTGGTCATCGTAGTACGCGCCGACGGTCCCTATGCCAATGCCACGAGCCTGGCTGATTTCTCCGGCGCTGCCATCGTCGCCCAGCAGGGCACCTTCCATGACGAAGTGGTCGACCAGATCCCCGGCGTCGATCATGTAATGCCCATGGAAGACTTCCCGGCCATGATCGTTGCCCTGACCAGCAATTTCGTGGACGGCTATGTTTCCGAGCGTCCCGGTGCCGAGGCTGCCATCGCCTCCACGCCCGGTCTGACCTATGTCGCGTTCGCTGAGGGCTCGGGCTTCACTGCCAGTGTGGATGAGACCGCAGTCTCCATCGGCCTGGTTTACAACAGCCCCTACAAGGATGCCATCAATGACCTGCTTGCCTCCATCAGCGAGGAAGAGCGCCAGGAGATCATGCGCGAAGCTGTCGGCCGTCAGGGACTGGCCATTGAGTAAAACCTACTGAGGTACATCATGACTGCTTACCCTACTACCTTCTTCGGCTGGGTGCGCCTGCTGCTGGACAACTACGGTCCGCTGCTGCTACGCGGCACCTGGGTCACCATGGTCATCGCGCTGAGCGGCACAGTGATCGGTTTCATCATCGGCCTGCTGACCGCCATCGTGCGCACTGTCCCGCTGAAGGGTAAAAAATGGTATGTGCGCCTGCCCATGCGGCTGGTCACACTGCTGATCAACATCTACATCGAAGTATTCCGCGGCACGCCGATGATCGTGCAGAGCATGGTCATCTTCTACGGCGCCATGATGATCGGCCTGATCGGCCGGCGCACACCGGTGCTGCCCGTGGCCGTTCTCATCGTATCCATCAATACGGGTGCGTATATGGCCGAGATCGTGCGCGGCGGAATCATCAGCGTGGACAAGGGTCAGAAGGAAGCCTGCGCCGCCCTGGGCATGACGCACTGGCAGAGCATGGTGCACGTTATCCTGCCGCAGGCAGTGCGCAATATCATGCCGGCCATCGGCAATGAATTCGTCGTCAACATCAAGGATTCCAGCGTGCTGAACGTGATCTCGGTCGGTGAACTGTACTTTACCAGCAAGTCCGCCGCAGGCAAGTACGGACGGTACTTTGAAACGTTCTTCATTACCGCCTGCATCTACCTGATCCTCACCTTTACTGTCACACGCCTGCTCCGCCTGCTTGAAAAGCACATGGACGGCCGCAGCACCTATACGATCTGCGGATCGCAGAGTGACAGCAGAAGCAATATCACCGTGGAGGAGGAGGCAGAGTCATGAGCGCGCCTATTCTGGAAGTCGTCGGCCTGCAGAAGCACTTCGGTGACCTCGCCGTGCTTCGCGGTATTGACTTTTCCGTGCAGACCGGTGACGTGATCTGCATTATCGGCTCCTCGGGCTCGGGCAAGAGCACGCTGCTCCGCTGCGTGAACTTTCTTGAGCAGCCGGACGGCGGCGAGATCCGCTATCACGGCAAGAATGCCGAGACCGGCTGGAAGCGCACTGAATACTGTGCCCGCGTCGGCATGGTGTTCCAGTCCTTCAACCTGTTCGGAAACCTGAGCGTGCTTGACAACTGCGTGCTCGGACAGATGCAGGTACTGCACCGCCGCCGCGCGGAATCCGAAGAACGCGCGATCCATTACCTCGAGCGCGTAGGCATGGCGGCATACCGCAGTGCGCGTCCTGCCCAGCTTTCCGGCGGCCAGAAGCAGCGCGTGGCCATTGCGCGTGCGCTGTGCATGGAACCGGAGATCCTGCTCTTTGATGAACCGACCAGCGCGCTCGACCCAGAAATGGTCGGTGAAGTGCTCTCGGTCATGCAGTCGCTGGCTGCTGCCGGCATGACGATGCTGATCGTGACCCACGAGATGAGCGTTGCCCGCGATGTCGCCACACGCGGCCTCTTCATGGACGGCGGCGTGATCGCCGAGGAAGGACCGCCATCCGAACTCTTCACACATCCCAAGCAGCCGCGCACGCAGGAATTCCTGCGCCGCGTACTGGAGAGGCAGCTCTGATCTTACTCCTGCCCCCCCTCTCTGCCCTGAAAGGCGTCTGATTTTCTCGTATTTTTGTGAGAAATATCAAAAAAAGCGCTTGACAGGGCTTTTTATCGCTGTTATAATCTTCGGTGCAAAAGCAGGAGCCGCCCGCTCCTCACCCTGTGGATTCCGTTCTACTTGGTGCAGGCAACGACAATACATTCATGTATACGTCGGCGGGTGGTTTCATCCGCCGGTTTTCTTTTTTGAAAGCCATGACTATGATGGAGGTGCGTAAACATAGCCGCTGAATTGATGATCAATGAAGAGATCCGCGACCGTGAAGTACGCGTGATCGGTGCAGACGGCGCCCAGCTGGGTGTGCTGCCCATCGCACGTGCGCTTGAGCTCGCCGAAGAAGCCGAGCTGGATCTGGTCAAGATCGTACCCAATGCACAGCCGCCCGTATGCAAGCTCATGGATTATGACAAGCATCGCTACGAGCAGTCCAAGCGTGAGCGCGAGATGCGCAAGAACCAGAAGGTCATTTCTGTAAAAGAAGTACAGCTCTCGGCCACGATCGAGGAAAACGACGTACAGACCAAGGCAAAGAACGCCATCAAGTTCCTTCAGAACGGCGACAAGGTCAAGGTCAGCATCCGTTTCCGCGGCCGTCAGATCACTCACAGTGAGATCGGCCTCAAGGTCATGCAGGATTTCATTGAACGCACCAAAGACGTGGCAGTGGTCGAAAAGCGCCCCGCGCTGGACGGCCGTCACATGATCATGGTCCTCGCCCCCAAGACAGACAAACCGGTGAAAACGCCCAAGGGGGAGAAACCCGAACCCCAGGAAAGCGTTTGATCATTCTGGAAGGAGGAAACCACATGCCTAAGCAAAAGACCCATCGCGGCGCAGCCAAGCGCTTTTCTTTGACCAAGACAGGCAAGGTCAAGCATAAGAGCATGAACTGCAACCACATCCTGAACAAGAAGACCACCAAGCGTATCCGTCACATGCGCAAGGGCGGCGTGCTGCAGAACAACGCAGAAGCAGCCACCATCCGCACGCTGATCCCGTACAAATAAGCCCATTTCCGGCAAGGAGGATTGACCAATGGCACGTATTAAGAGGGCTGTTACCGCCCATAAAAAGCGCCGCAAGGTGTTCAAGCTGGCGAAGGGCTACTTTGGCGCTAAATCCAAGCAGTATCGTACCGCCAGCGAGCAGGTGCGCCGCTCACTTCGTTATGCTTACACCGGCCGCAAGCTGCGTAAGCGCGAGTTCCGCGCTCTGTGGATCGCCCGTATCAACGCGGCGGCCCGCCTGAACGGCATGAACTATTCCACCCTGATCAGCGGCCTGAAGAAGAAGGGCGTTGACATCAACCGCAAGATGCTGGCTGATCTGGCTGTCAATGACGCTGCTGCGTTCGCTGAACTGGCCAAGCTGGCTAAGGAAGCCTAAGCTTCCCGCGCGTTGAAACCCCTGTACCGGATCGACGGTCAGGGGTTTTTTGTATGAATCTTTATCTCATCCGCATCATATATCCGGCAACCTTGTAATCGCCTGTGCCGGAATACCGCAGAAAAACTTGCAAACAGATTTGTTTTTCGTATATAATCCCGTCAGGATGTGATTGCTTGATGAAGAAAGCGTTCGTTCTTTTCCTGATTCTCCTGATGTGCTGTGGTACGGCTCTGGGTGAAGATACCCAGAGAGTATTCCACGTTGGCGAAGCTCCTGCGTTTTCCTCGGACGAAGAACTGCTGGAGGTATATGTCTGTCCGCTGGGCGGGGCAGACTGTGCGCTCCTGATGGTACCCGGACAGAGTATGATGGTAGACCTGGGCAAAAGCACTGATGTGCCGGTGATCCTGGGAATGCTCAGATGGCTCGGGGTCTCTCATGTCGATATCGTCTTCAACAGTCATCCGCATTCTGACCATATCGGCGGAACAGCCGGCCTGCTGAAGTCATGCACATTCGGTGTGTTCATGACTGCCTATCCGGAAGACTACAAAGGCGACGGCGTCTATCAGGTCAACAACATGAACGCATTGCGGGAGGCACATGTTCCGATACAGCGTGTAGATAACGGCGACATATTCCCGCTGGGACCGGCAAGCTGTACCGTGATGCGCCGTGATATAAGCAACCCCAACGTCAACCAGACTTCCGCCATGCTGATGGTGCAGTACGGCGAATGCCGCCTGCTGCTGACCGGCGATGTTTTCGGCATCGCTCTCCAGCACCTGGCGGAGGAATATGACGTCAAGGCCGACATCATGAAATACCCGCATCACGGAATCGATACAATCTCGCCGATATTCATACGCGAAGTCGCTCCTGAATTCGCATATTTCACACACGCCACCCGCGGCAGTGAAAAAGGGCAGCAGAGCCTGTACTGGTTTGGGGTACCCTATGATTTCGCAACTGAAGGGATCCTTCACTTCTCGACTAACGGTGAGTACTGGCTCATTGAAAGACTTCCTTACAATCTGTTAAGCATCTGAAACTCTTAGTATCACATACTCCCCCTGAAGCAGTCACCGGAACAGCACATACCGGTCTGCATCAGGGGGAGCATTTATGTAGGATATTCAAGAACCCCGACAATATGGGAGTATCTGTTTACAGGTCCTTCTCCTCGTATGGCTTGTCCCACGAACCGATCTCAATAAGGTTCCCCTCGGGGTCTGCGATATAGCAGGTCCTCTGCCCCCACGGTTCCGTTGTCGGCTCCAGCACAGCTTCGGCACCATTCGCCACGGCCTTGGCAAACGCTTCATCCACTTCTTTGAATGTGTCCACATACAGTGCGATCTCCGAGTGGCCGTTCAGACCCTTCACATATTCGTACTGATGGTTCGTCATCATCTCGAAGTCTTTCCGGCCGTACAGCAGGAAGAGCGTTCCGTCCTTTACGAGATACACGTTCTCCGTATCTTCCTTTTCCCGGATCTCAAAACCGAGGACATCCCTGTAAAAGCGTATCATCCGTGCCATGTCCTGCACAAGCAGTCCGAATCCGTCCAGTCTCATCTGTTGCCTCCTACAGTATAATTATCTAGCACAATACAGCTCCAGCCATCACGCTTTCCTGATTGGATGCCGGATAATGGTCTTCCAATTTTCAGGCGGGACTTTCCGGGCATCGGACAGGTATATCTCATGATGCAGGCGGGTGTCGGTAAAATCGTTCTCGTATCCGTTCTCCGCGATGAACCGATCCATGAGCGCAACTGTTCCAGGCTCGTCGTCGAACGCGCCTTCATGCATGATCTGTACGCAGAGCCCTTCCTCAACCGTCAGGAACTCGGCCTTGGAACAATCGATCTGTTTCTTCCTTGCCGCTGTATCCCCAGCCCAGTCAAAGTCTTTTTTCGTTATGAAATCAGGCAGACGGATGACCGATATCCAGCAGAATGCCGACTTATCGCCATAGGCGATACCGTCCATCCCTTCCTGCCACCAGAACCCCTCCAGCGGAGGTACCACATAGTCATAGAATCCTTCGATCCGATAGTCGGTCTTATAACTCATTTTCAGCGTATATGCGATGGCATACAGGACACTGATCGCCTGCTGATACGCGCCGTTTTCCTCATTCGGGTCGCCCTTGCCTCTGACCGCGATATAGTTAGCCGTCGGTACATTCACGATCTCAGGCCTGTTTTTCGGCAAATAGTATTCTTTGTATTCCTTTTTGAAATCAAAAGCCATTCTGCCCTCCTGATCCGGTACAGGTCTATTCCTTGATCCCGAAATAGATCCAGCGGCCGTCGATATCTTCTATGACAAACTCCTGGTTATGGTAATCCGTCTTATGGAGCCGCTGGATGATCCTGACGCCTTTTGCCTCATACTCGTCCTGCAGCGCCTGCTGGTCCTTCACGATGATATATGCATCCCCCCCATAGCCGTACAGTTCATGGTTCGGGATCACTCTCTGGCCGTTCGACTGCGTCAGGATGAACTCGACCCCGTCCCTGTACAGGCAGATGTGCTTTTCCTTCACATCCAGGTAGTCCACTCTTCGGAAACCCAGCTTTCCGGCATAGTATTCTGCCGTCCTGCAAATGTCAGGTGTGGGAAAAACGCAGTGCGAAGCAAACAGTTCCATATGCTCTTACCTCCCTGCAACAGTCTTCCGCATGAGATCATTCATGCAGTACCCGTTCGTTTTCAAGCGCTTCTTTCTTTCCGTGGATACGCCCCAGGCAGTACATGATGAATGTCGCGCACAGGAGGTTTATCCAGCCAACGCCTGCGCTCACAGCATTGAGTGTATTCATAAGACCGATCAGCAGGTTCAGCCCGCCTACTAAGGCAAGTACTCTGCCGATTTTATTCAGATGGCCGATCCTGGAATCAATGTCCGAGAACAGGTCG
>JAFZPO010000120.1 GCA_017550305.1 Clostridia bacterium | reverse complement strand
GGGCACTGGCTATATGACAAAGAGGCGTTTAAAAAGATCCTCATTATACAGATCCTCACTGAGGTCGGTTATACTAACGCAAAAATGAAGAATCTTCTTAATTCGCCTGAGACTGATCTTACCGGAGAATTCGATAACGTGATCGCGCTTCTCGAAGATAAAAAGAAACGTATCGATGAAATGATAGTCGCCGTCAGAAATATACAGCAGGAGATCCAGTTTTCAGACATAACGCCGGATCATGTGGCAAATATCGATCCTGAACAGCGGACCGGAGCCAGAGACTGCCTATCGGCTGTCAAAGACATGATCACCATTCCAGAACAATAGCAGCTAGAATCAGGATCTGCAGGTGAGATATATGCGTGAATTGACCGATGACCCTTTTTATGATCTGATTGAAAAATACGACAGATGCGTTATCGACTATTGTCTCATCGCAGACGATACGCCGCATCAAGGATACCGTTCTCATAAAGACGCCGTGCTGTTCGCGATGCTGAAAGTGATCGAACGGTATATCGACGAGCAGCACAGGTCGGAGATCAACAATTGCGGGAAGGCCCAGGGTGAACCGTTCCCATGGACTCTGGATATAAGGAATGCGCAGGCTCATCAGATCGATCCTGTGTCTTTATTCCATATTCCGGAGATACTGCGTACCGACCGTACAGGGCAAAGATCTTATGATTGCGGCTTACCGGATCCTTTGAAAGGCGAACAGATTCCGTACTGGTATGCTTTCTGGGAAACCCCGCACACAACGGGATACGGACCGGATGAGTTTCGCAAGGTCAATTCTGTTTTGTTCCCCGATGGAACGGATGAACTGGAAATATTTGAGTGGTCTACAGACTGGTCCAACTATTTTGACGATGGTCATGAATGGTGGGGCGCGGCGTGCTGGAGCGTATATGACAAGCGCATGCACAGATATGCCGTAATAATGGCGTCAGCAACAGACTGACAGATCGGAATAACTTTAAAGCAAAACCGGCCGGGTGACTGTCCAAGCCGGTCAATGACGGTTTATATCCCGCAGTCACGCGGCGAGTTGGCACCTCAACGTTATTATATAACAATGAGCCCGTTTTCACAAGGACAAAAAGTGTTTCACAGGGCAGTCAAAGCAGCAGCGCAATGCATTTCGGCAATATAATAGAAAATTGACATAATATATTGACAATTATGATGCTGATAGATATAATGCATTATGGCATGCAGGTATATAATTGCCAATATGCATTTGAGGAGGACACTGTGATGCAATGGTATGAACGCACGGCCCAGTCGCTTGCAGGCGGCGCATATTATTCGCATCAGGATCTGATCGGAAGGCTGCGTCAGGACTATCCAAAGCTCAGTGATAACTCGTATCACTGGGCTGTAAGCGGTTTATTGAAATCAGGAAAGATCATCAGGACGGGATTTGACACATATGTGATTGCAGATGGCAGAAACACAGCGGAATATCTCCCCATATATTCCGAGCATGCAATCAAGCTGATTCAGCAAGTTGAATCCCGATATCCATTTACAGGATTCACTGTCTTTGAAACTGTACTGATGAACGAGTTCCTGAATCACCTTATCGCGCAGAACACTGTTTTCATTCAGGTCGAGAAAGAGAGCAGCATTTTTGTCTTTCGCTATTTACAGGAAATCGGATATCATCACGTACTGTATAAGCCAACGAAAACAGATTTTCGTTTGTATTGGACGAAGGACTGTATTGTCGTGACTGACATGATCTCTGAAGCGCCTGTTCGGAATGCAGCTCCGCATGAGATCTGCCTTGAGAAGCTGCTAACGGATATGTATTGCGATAAACTGATCGCTTCCACATTCAGCAGTGCGGAATACCTTTCTGTGGTAGCACAGGCGATGTCAAAATACAAGCTGGAAAAGCCCAAAATGCTGCGATATGCGCGTCGCCGTGGCAAGGAAGCTGAAATACGTGCGATACTGGAGGAAGCGGGACAAAATGCTAAGCCGTGATAATTATACAGCTGAACACATAGCGGAGATACGGTCCCGGACAGGAGCCGATCCGTCAATTCTGGAGCGTACAGTTTATGCGTTCGGTCTGTTGGAAGCGATCCGCAGGGTTGAAATGCCTTTTGTCTTTAAGGGCGGAACCTCGCTTCTTGTCCTGCTGAAAGAGCCGAAAAGATTAAGCACGGACATCGACATTATTGTAGATCCTAGTATAGACGTAGACAGTTATATTCGGCAGGCGGGAAAGATCTTTCCTTTTCTTAGTGTGGAGGAGAATCAGAGAAAAGGCGCTAACAATATCGAGAAACGTCACTTCCGTTTCCGCTTCTCTTCTCCTGTGTCAGGGAAAGATATAAGCATCCTGCTTGATGTCGTCTTCGAGCATAACCCGTATGAGAAGATCATATGGAAACCGATCCGAAGTGATTTGCTGTTGAGCGATGGTGAAGACCTTGCAGTGCAGGTTCCTGACATAAATTGCATCTTGGGAGATAAGCTCACCGCTTTCGCACCTCATACAACAGGAATCCCCTTCGGAGTCGGCAAAGAGCTGGAAATCATAAAGCAGATGTTTGACTGTTGGACGCTGCTGCGCGAAATGGATGATTACAGGACAGTTGCCTCTGTGTATAACAGAATAGCGCGTTTGGAGATGAGCTATCGCGGACTTATGTTGCAACCGAGGGATGCGCTGATTGACACGATAAACAGTTGTTTGTGCATCATGGGCAGGAATGGAATCAGACCGGACGAGTACAAATACTTTTTGACAGGCATCAACGCTATCCAGGGACATATTTTCAGCGGCAGAATAAACGGTGAGAACGCGGGCATGATCGCATGCGAGGTCATGCATCTCGCAGCGTGTCTGTTGACGGAACAGCCTGGCTTTGAACGAATCTCATCGCCGGAAGCATACAGAAGTGAAGTCCTGACAGTAAAAGGAGCAAAGAAGCTCGGATATATCAGAAACAACGATCCAATGGCTTACGCACACCTTATAGAAGCATTCAGGATGCTTCAGAATTATGAATTATTCACTGAAGAGATTTAGTATTCCAGTTTTTTAAAGATGATGCATCAGAAATCAAAAAAGCGTTCGGTAATAAAATGGATGGTTCGTCTTGCGGCAGCAGCTGTATGTCTGGTGCTTCTCCTTTTGCTGACCGCCAACCTGGCAGTATGCCTGTCCACTAAAGGAAGGATGCGTGCCGTCGCGGACAGTCTGGACGATAAAGGCTATGACTGCATAATCGTACTGGGCTGCGGCGTGTGGGGAGACCGGCCGACGACTCTGCTGTCAGACAGGCTTGACGCGGCGATCGCACTGTATAAGGCGGGCGTAGCGCCTAAACTGCTTATGAGCGGCGATCATGGACGCAGGAATTACGATGAAGTAAACGTTATGCGTCAATACGCCCTGGACAGAGGTGTTCCTTCAGAGGATATCTTTATGGACCACGCCGGGTTCTCAACATATGAGACTATGTACCGCGCTCAGGATATATTCGGGATCACAAAAGCTGTCGTGGTAACGCAGGAGTATCACCTGTACAGGGCTCTGTACGACGCGTCGGCGTTTGATATCGAAGCGGTCGGGACGATCGCGACCGGGCACACATTCGCGGGACAGGCAAAATGGGAGATACGGGAAGCGCTGGCGAGAGTCAAGGATCTCATTTGGTGCATGTTCAGGCCTGAACCCACATACAGGGGCGAAAAGATCGACATCCATGGCAGCGGAGAGGCAACACTCGGTTGAACCTGACAACATGCCGCATATTTCATACTTTAAGAAAGACAAAACAGCTTTGCAGTTACCATGATCATAATCAAAGAAGTCTGTCTGACAAAAGAAATCCTGGAGGAGATCCGGGCGCTCGATGTTTGCTTTTACCCGAATATCGGCCCGATAGACTGGTATCGTGCCCGGTATAAGCCCTGGCACCGGTTTCTCGTAGCAATGGACAAGGAAAGCATCATCGGCTATCTGGCGTCAGTGCCTGTCAGGAAAGAACTGTATGACGCGGTCCTGAACGGCGTATTGGTCGATGATCTGGGGATCAATCCGGATATGTATCTGAAAGACTCGCCGTATTATTACGCAGGGTCGATCCTGATCAAAGAGAACTACAGAGGACTGAATATCAGCAGGAGGCTGCTCGACGCATATATCGAAAAGTACAGGGACAGGAAAACCTGCCTGATCGCTGTCAGTAAAAGCGGATATCGTCTGGCAGAACACTATTTTTCCCTTGTGAAAAACCTGTCGGAGAATGTCAGCGTTTTTGCTTCAAAAGACTGACCATATCAGTCGCACGGATCTGATATCACTGTAAAGCAAAACCGGCCGGGTGACTGTCCAAAGCCGGTTTCGCTGACGGTTTATATCCCGCAGTCATGCGGCGAGTTGGCACCTCGTTTCTAAGTATACAACATAAACGCGAAAATGAAAAGGCCTCTCCCGAAACTTTAAACTATAACCAGTCGTGAGATCGAGGCGTTGACTACGACCGAATTGAAATGTATGATGATGAGAACAGCCGTGAAGAAGACCGCTATGATACCATCGGTGATATCTCCAATGGAAACAGCACGATTATAGGCAATGTAAACCGCGCCGGTAAGCATATCGACGATATTCTGTTTGTGGTTTACACAGAGAGGGTTTATACAAACAATAATGGCAGATCTCTGGAAAGGACCAGACTGATTTCTGCTCGAATGGCTACCAACTTTGAAAGGGGGCTGTATTATGGTAAATATGACTGATTATCGTGAAACTATAGAGAAGGAATTACCCTTTACCGAAGAGGAAATGGAACAACTGGACAAGGCAAAGAATATGCCAATCACATTTGATGAAGACTGCCCCGAAACGACGCCTGAGAGAGCTTTAAAATTCAGGCGTGTTAACCCACCGCGAAAAACTTCTGCTCCTGCCTGATAGCAAAACTGTACTCACACTATAAAGTGCTAATAATACTCTCCAACCAGCCTGTTGATCCTTCAAAGTGTCAGCAGGCTTTTCTATGTGCTTTTGTGTTTCTCTGTTGCTCTGAAACTGATACCACTACACGATCTGCGATTATCATAAGCTGCAAAGGAGGTGAATCCCACGATCTGCATATTCCCCGCTGACTGCACAGACTTCAGCACTAACGGCGCCGGTACGCTTACTCCTTCATCCTGCACGGTGACCGAGACCCTGAACGGCGAGTATGAGGTCGTGCTGGAGCACCCCATCGACGAAGCGGGCAAGTGGACCAGGCTCGCTGTGGGCCGCGTACTTCGTGTGCCCGTACCCGAAGCCATGACGCCGTATGTCAAACTCCCGGACCAGCATATAAAACTGGACACTACCTCCCGGGGCGTGTGGCGCATCACCCAGACCGCCCAGGTGAGGATACAGGCAGGCTTCAATTACAAGATCATAGGCACGTACTACTCCGG
>JAFZPO010000119.1 GCA_017550305.1 Clostridia bacterium | reverse complement strand
GCCAAGCAACTGATCGGCTTGATCATATATCTCAACATAAAAGACAGAATCAGATACTTTGTTTCTATCCGCTAATTCTTCATTGGCATAAGCTGTACTCATCATTACAAGCAGCAGAAGAAATACAATTACACGAACCCAACTACTCTTTTTCATGGTCATTTTCCTCCTGATAATTACGTGACAAGATTATTATGCCACATCCGGCAGCGTCCCCGCAAGGCATTTTCCCCTTCTGTAAAAAAGTTACAAACTGGACATATTTCCCTGTATTTCATGTGCATTTCAGGGTTCCCGGCGTTTGCAATGGCGCTGTGTTTCCGTTATAATAGTAAGGTCATACTCTTCTTTCCGCAAAGAACGAACGCAGCATTGCCGCACACTCCTCTTCGAGCACTCCGCCCACGCAGGGCACGCGCCGGGAGAAAGCCGGATCATGCGGAAGATCGTAGACGCTCCCGCAGCAGCCCTGCCTGGGATCATAGGCACCGAAAACGCATTCGTCCGGCTGTGCCATGACCAGCGCCCCCGCGCACATCGGGCAGGGTTCGAGCGTGACCACCAGCGTGCAGCCGTGCAGACGGCGCATACCGAGCACTTCCGCCGCGCGCTGCATGGCGAGCAGTTCGGCATGGGCAAACGGCCCGCCGCCGCTCTCGCGCTCGTTGTGCGCGCGGGCGATCACCCGGTCCTTATATACCACAACCGCGCCGACAGGCACGTCTTCGCCGCTCTTTTCGGCTTCCGAAAGTGCCTCGCGCATCCATTCCTCATACATTTTTCTTTTCACCCCGCAGTATTCTATCATGTCCGCTAAAAAACGACAAGGAGGCGATCATATGCGCAGGCTCTGTGCCCTTCTCTTGCTCCTGTTGGTTCTCCTGGGAACCTGTCAGGCCGAAGAGGCTTCCGGAACGCGGCTGATCGCCCTCAATCTCGGCAAGGCGGACTGCCTGCTGCTGCTTTTCGAGGATCAGGCATACCTGATCGACGGCGGATGGGAACGTACCTACGGCCGGCTGTGCGAAGCGCTGCGGCAGTACGGCGTCTCACGCCTGAACGGCGTTTTCCTCACGCACTGCGACAGGGACCATTACGGCGGGCTGCTGCAGCTGGCTGCCGGAGATATTCCCGTAGACGCCTGGTACGCGTCATCCATCTATCATGACATCCCCTCCGGCGGGCATCCGCTCATCACCGCTGCCGCACTGCGCGGCGAGGAAGTCCGCTGGCTCTCAGCCGGGGATACGCTCGCACTCAGTGAGGCAGCCGTGCTGACCGTGCTCGGCCCGCTGACAAAGAACATTGAGAACGAGAACAACAATTCGCTCGTCTTTTCCGTGGAAACGCAGGACGGTACACTGCTCTTTACAGGCGACATGAAACTGGAGGAGGAAGCCGGACTGCTTTCTGCCGGCCTGATCCCCGCAGCAGACGTGCTGAAAGTGCCTTTCCACGGCGACAATACCGCCAGCAGCGAGAGATTCGTACAGACTGTCATGCCGCAGATCGCCCTGATCTGCACTTCCACGCAGGAGGAGCCGGATACGCCGGCCGGGTCAGTGCTCAAGCGCTACGGACTGATCGGCGCGCAGGTATATGTGACCCAGGACTCCACGTGCGGTATTGAGATCACACTGAAGAACGGCATCGCATCGGTATCGGATATCGTATGGCAGCTGCCCGATTATTCCGCCATTATCCGCGCGGCGATCGATCTCAAGGATGACATGCTGACACTGCGCAACAGCAGCGCTTCCGATATTTCCCTCTCCGGCTGGGCAGTATACTCCTCCCGCGGCAGTGAATGCATATTCCTGCCTGTAGGTGCAGTACTTCCCGCCAACGGTGTATACAAGATCGGCACACGCGCGACATCCCAGCAGGCAGACCTGTCGCTGGACATGAAGCGGATGTGGCATAAATCCAAGTTCGACCAGGCACTGATCTATGATGAATACGGCAGCGTCGTTGCAACGACCGGCAACGGCATGCCTGAATGACCTTTCCATTTGGGAGGACCGATATGCGCAAGATTGCGATCTGTTTTCTGCTCACCCTGCTGACACTGCTGCTCCTGACCGTGTGTGCACACGCAGGCGATGCCTCCGTTTCCGGCCAGGCATGGTACGATGCCAGCGGCGACGGAATCCACAAGGAAGGCGCGCGCGCGCTGACCAGAGTGTCGATCACCCTTTACAGGGTGGGAGCGGACGGAAGTGAGACCCGCATTGGCCAGCAGAGCACACGTGTGGACGGCACGTATTCCTTCTCGGGCCTGGATGCAGGCACCTATGTGCTGAGTGTGACCCTGCCCACCGAGCATGAATTCATTGCCCCGAAGGAAGGCGGCAGCGTGATCCTGCCCGCCACCGGCCAGATCAGCCGTTCGCTGCCCTTCGTTCTTGAAGACGGGCAGCATCTGGATAACATGCATATCGGTGCTTCCAAGGCGTCGTGCTTTATCAAGGTCTATGTTTTTGAGGACGCCAACCAGAACGGCGGCCGTAGCAGTGCAGAAGCCACACTGCGTTATGTACCCATCAGCCTGTACTATGAGATCAACGGCGAATGGCAGGAAATCCTGATCGAAAAGACGGACGCCGAAGGCTGCGCCACATTCTGGCGCCTGACTCCGGGCACATACCGTGTCGCCGTTACCCTGCCGAAAGGCTATATTATCGGCCCCATGGGCGAAAAGATCAACGGCTGGTACAACTGCTTCCCGCCGCAGGACGGTGCGTTCAGCATCACTGAGCCCATTACGGTCGAACGCGGGGAAAGCCTGGGCCTCGGCGTCGGTGCCGTCAGCAGCGGCAGTGTTGCCGGGATCGTCTGGGCAGACAATGACTGCGACGGCCTGCGCGGCGCACAGGAAGGCGGCTTTGCCGGTGCACAGATCTCGCTCGTCAGCGAAGCGGCCGGCGTATCGCGCCAGGCTGTCACTGATGCAACCGGTGCCTACCATTTTGAAGGTCTGCTCGCAGGCGAATATACTCTGACCGTTTCCCTGCCCGAAAACAGCATGTTCTCGCTCCCGGGCGGTGACTCGCTGCTGACCGAAGGTTATGCCTTCACCTCCAGCACAAAAGTCACTGTCACTGACAAGCAGGAAAAGCAGCTTCAACCGATCGGCGTCATGCCAGTCACCCGCCTGCTCGTGCATTTCTATAACGACCTGAACGCCAACGGCGTCTGTGATGCCGGTGAGCCGCCCTTTGCCGGTGCCGACGTCGAGATTCTGAGCGGAGAGACCGTCATGGCCTCCGCGCGCTCAGACGGCAGCGGTGCAGCGTTCATTCCCGTGCTGCGCGGCGGCGATACCGAGATCCGCATCATCCTGCCCGCCGGCCAGTCGCTGACCGTTGCGGGACCGCAGAGCGATTTCAATGCTCCTGCCGCCACGGGCGACCTGACACAGCCCGAGACGCTTAAGCACGGTGTGGAAACACAGATGTATGCCGGCATCACGCTGGCCGCGCATGTCAGCGGCACGCTGTTCAATGATGTGAATGTCTCTGGTGTGCTCGATGCGGGCGAGCAGGGTGCAGCCGGCTTCACCGTTCAGGCGGTCGATGCTACAGGCGCCGTGGTCGCACAGACGCAGACGAACGAAAACGGCTACTATGTGTTTGACAACCTGCTCCCGCAGCAGCATGCCATCCGCTTCCTGCTGCCTAACGCATATGTCTGCAGCGATCCCTCCGAGATCGACGCGGCCGGGCAGAACCACGTCATTGCCCAGAATTCCGAATACGGCGAAACGGATATCCTGGTCCTGACCCCCGGGCAGCGCCTTGAGCATCTCGATGCGGCTATCTTCCGCAGCGCTACCATATCCGGTGCCGTCATGCTCGAGACAGGGATCCAGAGCCTGCCCGTATCCGGCGGTATGGCCGGTGTCTCCGTCGTGCTTCTGGATGAATACGGTGCGCCCGTGTCCGATACCACCTCCACCGTGACCGGCGAAGACGGCACCTTCTATCTGAAAGGCGCGCTGCCGGGCGAGTACACTCTGGAGTTCATCCTTCCTGAGAACGCGCAGTTCATCGATCCGGATACCGGAGCTGAGAGCTATATCACCGAACCTTTCACGCTTAAGGTCGGCGACGACCGCATCCAGCCGCAGCTCGCCGCCGTATTCACAGGCAGCCTGTCCGGTGTGCTGTACGTGGATGAAGACCTGAGCGCCGCGTTCGGCACTTCTGAAAATGTCCTCGGTGATGTGACCGTTACCCTGACACATACCGAGCTCGACCTGGAATATGAGACGCGCTCGCTGGATAACGGCGAATATATCTTCAGCGCGCTTCGTCCCGGCGAATACATCGTACGCATCACACTGCCCGACGGCCTGATCTTTGGCTATGACCCCGCTTCGCCTCTTGCTCCCGCCGCACGCCAGAGCAATGAAGCGCGTCTTTTCGTGGACATCGGCCAGCAGCATACCGCGCGCAATATCGCCGCGGTATATCCCCTGCAGGCAACCGAAGGCCTGATCTATTTCGACCTGGCCAATGACGGCGTGCGCGATGAAGAGGATTACGGTGCCGAAGGCGTGACCCTGACGCTCAGAAGCGTGAACGGGCCACAGTCCTATACGCTGATGACTGATTCTGACGGTATCTTCACGATGGATACGGTCGTTCCCGGTGAATACACCTTGCTCGTCACACTGTCCGGCGACTATACCGTTGCGGACAGCAATGATGCCCAGCTGACAAACGGGTTCTGGACTTCTTCCGTACGTCTGACCACCGATCTCATGGAAGGCCCGGAATACGCCATCCTGCATTACGCGAGCGTTGCCGGCCATGTCTGGAGCATGGACGGATCCCTGACGGGCGTGGCAGGACGCACTGTCAGCCTGTACCGCGGCGACGAAAGCGAGCCGATCGCTCAGACGCTGACCGATGCGGAAGGCACGTTCGAATTTATACACCTGAAGCCCGGCGAGTACCGTGTCAGCTGTGACCTGCCGGAAGGCAAGTATGACTATGCGCGGCCCGAAGACGCCGCCCTGCGTCCCGATTTCCTGCCGCAGGATACGCCCGATTTCCCCGTTGGCTGGAAGGGCACTTTCCATGTCGCCATGGGCGCACAGCTGATCGCCTGCGATATCGGTATCGGCGCGCTTGGTTCGCTCGGCGATACCGCCTGGCTGGACGAGAACGGCAACGGCCTGCAGGACGGCAGTGAGCCTGGCATCCCCGGGGTGCATCTTGCCCTATATCAGTACGGGAAGCTCGCAGCTGAGACAGATACCGACGTATTCGGACGTTATCTGGTGACCGATCTTTATCCGGGCACGTATACCGTCGTCGTGACCGTACCGGAAGAGCTGAACACGACCGTGCACCGCGAAGACTTCCCCCTGGCCGCCAGCGTGCTGCCGCAGAGTGAGGAGCGCACCGTTGAAGCTGACGGCATCACCGTGCCCAGTGACGGCCGCAACCTCAGCTGTGACTTCGGGTTCGTCCTGCGCAAGGCCGGCCGTTATCCGGCTTCCATGCAGGAGACTCCCGAGACTGACTGGAGTTTCGGCGGGAAAAGGAAATAAGGTTTCTTAACTGTAATACCCTCATGCGACTATGAGTCTGGAGTGAAACAGTATGCTGACTCTGAAAAACATCCGCAAGGAATACCGCACAGGCGATCTCACAGTGGAAGCCCTGCGCGGCATCGACATCTCGTTCCGGAAGAATGAGTTTGTTGCCGTGCTCGGACCTTCGGGCTGCGGCAAGACCACGCTGCTGAACATCATCGGCGGGCTCGACCGTTATACGGACGGCGAACTGACCATCAAGGGCCGTGCCACACGCGAATTCCGCGACCGCGACTGGGATTCCTACCGCAACCACTCCATCGGCTTCATGTTCCAGTCCTACAACCTGATCCCGCATCAGACGGTCCTGTCGAACGTGGAACTCGCTCTGACGCTCTCGGGTGTCTCTCTTCAGGAGCGCCGCCGCCGTGCGGTGCAGGCTCTGGAGCAGGTGGGGCTCGGTGAGCAGCTCAAGAAAAAGCCCGCCGAGATGAGCGGCGGACAGATGCAGCGCGTTGCGATCGCGCGTGCCCTGGTCAATGATCCCGAGATCGTCCTGGCAGACGAACCGACCGGCGCGCTGGACAGTGAGACCAGCGTGCAGATCATGGAAGTGCTTAAGGAGATCGCACGCGACCGTCTGGTCATCATGGTCACGCACAACCCTGACCTGGCGGACCAGTATGCCACGCGCATTGTGCGTCTGCTGGACGGGCGCGTGATCGATGACAGCGACCCGTTCGACGGCAATGAGGAAGTCCAGCCTGCCGCGAAAGCCGGTAATACGAGCATGGGCTTCGGCACGGCGCTCAGGCTGTCGCTCAACAACCTGATGACCAAGAAAGGCCGTACCTTCATGGTCTCCCTCGCAGGGAGCATCGGCATTATCGGCATCGCGCTGATCCTTTCCGTATCCACAGGCGTCAATACCTATATAAAGCGCGTCGAGGAAGACACGCTATCCGCGTATCCGCTCGAGATCACACAGCAGACCATGGACCTGACGGATACTCTGAGCAGCCTGATGGGTGTATCCGTGGAAGAACAGGAGCACCCGGATGAGGACAAGGTCTATTCCGGAAGCCGCATGACCAATATGCTCAGTGCGCTCTGGAGCAGTGTCACAAATAACAACCTGCGGAACTTTAAAGCATATTTGGAAGACGAGAAGAACGGGATCAAAGACCTGGTCAGCGGCATCCAGTATGGGTATGATTCCGCCTTGCTCCTGTACCGTGAGGATGAAAAAGGCCAGATCGTTCAGGTAAATCCCTCTACCGCAATGGAAGCTACAGGCATCACGACCATGATGCAGATGTCGGCATATTCCGCAGGCGGTTTCCAGGAAACGCTGATGAACGAATCCAACCGCAGAATGAATGTATTCGAGCCGCTGCTCAACAACGATGAGCTTCTGCGGCATCAGTATGACATTCTGGCAGGACGTCTGCCGGAGGCGATGGATGAAGTTGTCATTATCGTCAACTCGCACAATGAGCTGACAGACTATACACTGTATACGCTGGGTCTGAAAGATCAGAGCGAACTGGCCGGCCAGTTTGAGCTGCTTCAGTCAGGCATCGCTATTGAAAGCGAGCCTATGGAATTCACATATGATGAACTTCTGGCCATGCGTTTCCGTCTGATCGTGAATACGGATTTCTATGAGAAGCGCGGAAACCACTGGGTCGATCTGCGAAAGGAGGATCCCGATTATCTGAGGTCGCTGATGGAGACTGCCATGGAGATCAAAGTGGTTGGCATCATGCGTCCGTCCGCAAACGCGGTAGCAACCTCCAACGGCAGCGGCATCGGTTACCGTCCTGAGCTGCTGGATCACCTGATCGCCCAGGTAAGCGAAAGCGAGATCGTACGGGAGCAGCTCGAGAATCCGACGGTCGATGTCTTTACCGGACAGGCCTTTGATACGAATGAGGAAGACCTGATGGCCGCGCTCGACCGGATGAGCTTCGCTGACTTTATCAAGGAATACGGCAGTGTCATGCACTGGAGCGAAGAAGTCCAGGCACAGCTCAATGCCGTATCCGCGATATTCGCCTATCTTCCCAAAGAGAGGATCAAGCAGTTCCTGCCTACAATACTGCCGCAGGATATGGGCGGTTCCTTACAGCAAAACCTGTCCACACTGGGAGTCAGCGACCTGGATGCGCCTTCCTCGATCGCGATCTATCCGAAGAGCTTTGAAGCTAAATCCACGATCACCAATCTGATCGATGCATATAATGCTTCAGTTGATGAAGAGAATGCCATTCATTATACCGATTATGTCGGACTGCTGATGTCTTCCGTAACGGATATTATCAACGCCGTCAGTTATGTTCTGATCGCATTCGTTGCCATTTCACTGGTCGTATCCTCGATCATGATCGGCATCATTACATACATCAGTGTGCTCGAGCGCACCAAGGAGATCGGTATCCTGCGTGCCATGGGTGCCTCCAAGCGCGATATCACGCGCGTGTTCACGGCAGAGACGCTCATTATCGGCTTTGTTGCTGGTGTGCTGGGCATCGTGGTCACATGGCTGCTGACCTTCCCGATCAACCACATTATCCAGAAGCTCACCGGCATAGACATTGCTGCCGTGCTTCCCACGCGAGGCGCGGTCATCCTGGTGATCATCAGTGTCATTCTGACCGTGATCGCCGGTCTCATCCCTTCCCGTATGGCAGCCCGCAAGGATCCTGTTGCGGCACTGCGTACGGAATAAGGGTAACATCCGCGGGAATCATTCCATTATTTGCATAAGCAAAGACGAGCTCCATTTTGAAAGTGGAACTCGTCTTCTTTATCTCTAGTCCGGCAGAATCTCTATTTGCAATGATACTGAAGAACAGCTGAATGATACGCTGAGAATCATTCTTCCGTTCTGCAGAGCTGTGCGATACGCACAACAGCTTCCTCCACAAGACGGCTGCGGGGCATGTCGGCAATACCAATAATGAAGTTGGCGCAGCGGTTGACCGGCAGAAGTACTTTCGAGGCTCGGCTCTGACCGATCGCAGCAGCCATAGCAGGAGTAATCTCGCCGAGCATGGCATCCGCAATGACCAGGCCGACGGGACCTGCGATCACGTCGGCATTCCGGCATGCGACAAGCACCGGGTTCTCGCCGGTGGCCGCAAACGCAGCGCCGGCTTTCAGCATGGCAGCCGTTGCGGCGGCATTGGTTCCGATTGCCGTTACAGTATTCTCAGCTGCGATTCCGGCCTGAAGCAGGCCTTCAATCAGCTGCGCGCCCAGACGACCGCTCTGTCCGTCAATAACAATGATGTTCACGGATATTCCTCCCGGCACTGCCGCCTCGCGGCATCCTCGATTTGTTCCTATAATACAAAAGAAGAAACGCATTGTCAAATCCCCCATTCCAGGCTGGCTGACACTATGATTATTGGAACAAATATGCTTACAGAGTATTAAATATCGGTTTCACTTCCGCGCAGATGTACTGCCGCAGATCATATATCGTCATCCGGAAAACAATAAAAATGCAGTCTCAAGCAAGCCACATCACACGTTTTCAGTAGAAAAATAAACGTATTTTCCGCGTATTTTAATAGTATCGTAATATATATGAATTATTATATAAGTGTATTCCTATTTGGAATTTTACTTTTCAGCACGGGCAGTCTAAGATGTATTTGGTGAGAGTTGGATTTCAATTATTTGGCTCTCCATCTCATTATCTCAACGCTGGGCGGAGCTGCGCCCCGCCGGTCCGGCTGCGTTGATCTGCGGCAGGTACCGGAAGCACAGGAGGCAGGCCCTGACGGCGTCCATTAAAAGGAGGCAGACCTATGGAACTCTACGGACTCGACAAGTATGGTATCATTAACCCCAAGGCTGTTTACCGCAACCTGCAGCCCGCTCAGCTGGTGGAAGAAGCTCTCCGCCGCGGTGAGGGCACGCTCAGCAATTCCGGTGCGCTGGTAGTAAAGACCGGCAAATATACCGGCCGCAGCGCCAATGACAAATTCATCGTAGATACACCTGCCGTACATGACGACATTGCCTGGGGCAAAGTCAACCGCCCCATCAGCAAGGAAGCGTTCTACGGCATTTATAATAAGGTTATCGCTTATCTGCAGAACAAGGATGTATACATCTTTGATGGCTTTGCCGGTGCTGACCCCAAGTACTGCAAGTCCTTCCGTGTCATCAACGAACTGGCCAGCCAGAACCTGTTTATCCATCAGCTTCTGCGCCGTCCCACTCAGGAGCAGCTGGATTCCTTTGCTGAGGATTATACGATCATTGCAGCGCCTGGCTTCAAGTGCATACCCGAACGTGACGGCACCCGCAGCGAGGCCGCAATCCTGCTGAACTATGAAGACAAGCTGGTCGT
>JAFZPO010000118.1 GCA_017550305.1 Clostridia bacterium | reverse complement strand
CTTGACACGGTGAACGAGATCACGGATGAAGTACTCAGAGAGACCGATGTCATGCTCTGGTGGGGGCACAAGCGTCATGATGCGGTACCGGACGAGGTGGCGGCGCGTGTCCGCAACGCTGTGCAGAACGGAATGGGCATCATTTTCCTGCACTCTGCGCATCATTCCAAGCCCTTCCGACTCATGATGGGCACCTGCTGCCACCTGACCTGGCGTGAAGACGGCGACATGGAACGCGTCTGGACGGTCAAGCCTGCGCATCCCATTGCCGAGGGGATCGGCCGCTATTTCGAACTGCCGCATGACGAGACATACGGCGAGCCCTTCGGGATCCCGGAGCCGGATGAAGTGGTCTTTATTGGCTGGTACGAAGGCGGCGAAGTCTTCCGCAGCGGCTGTACTTTCCACCGCGACTATGGCAAGATCTTCTATTTCCAGCCCGGTCACGAGACGTATCCGGTCTATTATGACAAGAATGTCCAAACCATCATCCGCAATGCGGTCTACTGGGCAAAACCGGCTTTCCGTCTGCCCGAACTCTCCTGCCCGCACGTAAAAAAGCCGGGTGAAGAGTAACCCGGCAATAACCCGTATCCTTTAGAAAAGCCATTCAGAAGTGATTGATCTCTGAATGGCTTTTGTTTACTCGCTGATCGTCTGTGCCTGCACGCAGACCGGATACCGCCGGCTGAGCGACTCCCAGGCTGTACGTACAGCGCGTGCGGTCGGATACACACCGAACACAGCGCTGCCGCTGCCGGTCATCTGCGCGATGCGCGCGCCATGCTCGCGAAGGGCATGGACCGCCTGCCGGATTTCCGGACGCAGGTTCTCAGATACGTTCTGCAGTGAATTGCCGATGGATGCTGCAAGGAGTGTCATGTCGCCCGCCTGCAGTGCGCGGATCGAATTCTCTATATCTGGATGATGCGTATCGATCTCTTCGGACAATGCGTCAAAGACCTGTTTTGTAGAAAGCCCGCGGCACGGCTGTATGAGAATCAGCGGCCACTGTTTTTTTGCTGTGAACGGAGTCAGGATCTCCCCGATGCCCTGCGCGCGGCAGAGCCCGCCGTGCAGGCAGAACGGGACATCCGCACCGAGAGACAGGCCGATTCCGTAAAGTGTTTCTTCCGGCAGTTCCAGCCCCCACATATCATTGAGACCGCGCAGGACTGCGGCTGCGTCCGCACTGCCGCCGCCCAGTCCGGCGCCGACAGGAATGCGCTTGCGCAGCGTGATGCGCGCACCGGCAGATGTTCCGGTATGCCTGCGCAGCGCTTCCGCCGCGCGCAGGATGAGATTGGACTCGTCACAGGGGACGTGCGGGGCATCCGTGACGGAAAGAGAAAGCCTGCAGTCCGGGTCTATCGTGATATCATCATGCAGCGATATGGACTGCATGATCGTATCCAGCAGATGATATCCGTCCTCCCGGAGGCCGACGGTATCCAGCGCCCAGTTGATCTTGGCGTTTGCATGAAGCAGCATATCAGGCCTCCCTGTGAACAGGTTCGGGCACATGACCGCTCTTCAGCGTAAACTCAAACGCAGCACCTGAAGTGGACGGAACAAGACGGATGCTCTGGCCATGCTTTTCAATAATGCGCTTGCAGATAGCCAGGCCGAGCCCGGTTCCTTTGCCTACGGTATGTGACTTATCCGCTTTATAGAAGCGGTCAAAGATGTAAGGTGCGTCCTCGGGCAGGATACCCGGACCGTCATCCCGGACGGTCACGCGAACGGTATCGCCTTCCTGTAAGGTATCGATGCCGATATGTCCGCCTTCCGGGGTATACTTGATCGCATTCGAGAGCAGGTTGATCAGCACCTGGTCGATCTGTTCAGGATCGGCGTTCACATACATCGGTTCTTCTTCAAAGGACAGCTGAAGATCCAGCTGCTTGCTGTCCAGCTGCGGCAGGTTGGCTATGATCACGCGGCGGATGCTTTCATGGAGATCGAAATCGGAGAGTGCCAACTGTGTTGATTCGCTTTCCATGCGCGAGAGATTGAGCAGGTTGCCGACCAGCTTGGTGAGACGCTTGGTCTCATCCAGTACGATCCCCATATACTGCTTCTGTTCTTCAGCCGGAACAGTGCCGTCCAGCATTCCCTGTAGGTAGCCCTGGATGCTTGTCATGGGCGAGCGCAGTTCATGCGAAACATTTGCGATGAAATCACGCCGCGTCTGTTCGAGTGCTTCCAGTTGTGCGGCCATGAGATTGAAGGCTGAAGCCAGTTCGCGTGTTTCCCGGCTGCCGGTGACCTGCACGCGGCGGTCAAAGTGCCCTTCGGCCAGTTCGCCTGCGACCTCTGCCATGTTCCGCAGGGGCTTTACGATCTGCCGTGTGATGAGGAACACGCTGACACACGCCAGGAGGAGCGCGAACAGTGCGGTCAGCGCTGTCTTCAGGGCCAGACCCTGATAGGTGGCGTATACCGTCTGCGCGGCAGTCTGGATGAATACAGCGCCCAGCACGACCCCATTGTCGACCCAGGGCACGGCAACAGTGAATGTG
>JAFZPO010000117.1 GCA_017550305.1 Clostridia bacterium | reverse complement strand
TCTCATTCAGGGCCGGAAGCGGTGCTAACGGGAGCAACCCTTCCTGCGCTGCTGCTATGCCTCCGAGCACGAGCATCCTGGGATACATGCGGCGGAGGGTAGTGACAACTGATGCCGGACGCTGGGCTGTACCAGCCTGCGCAGCCTGCGAATAGCTCAGATACAGATAGTCAGTCGGCGAGGAAAAGGCTTTCCAGATATCGAGCTCGGACATGATGTCGCGGTCGTTCTGCGTCATCCTGTAATAGGCGGGGATAGCGTTGCCGAGAGTTTCCTTTTCCTCATCGGAAAGAAGGTCTCTGCTTTCGTTCTCGTTCAGGGAACTGTCAAGGCCGCAGGCGAACAGGGCATAGGGCTCGACAGGGATCAGGTTGCCGATCTGGCCGATGCCGATCCTGTCAGGGCTTGGCGGAACAGCGGCAATTTCGTTTCCGAGGAGGCCTGCTTCCAAGAGTTCGACCAGGCGGCTTACAGGCAGCCGTGATTCATCGGATATGGCATGAAGCTGGTCCAGCAGCGACATCAGCTTGCCCCAGACCTGACGCGTGCGCAGGACAGAGGAAACCATGCCGTTGCGGAGCAGGTCAAGCTCCTGCTTTACAAGCGTATTATATGCGTCGCAGCGGTCAAGGAAATCCAGCGGTGCCTGCAAAGATTCGGTGATGTTTTTCGCGTCACGCAGCTGCTGATGCATTGCCATGATCGGATCCATCAGCTTTTGACGAGCGGCTTCTGGGATGAGGCGTTCCTCCTCCGTGCCGCGTGTAAAGGGTACGCACCATTTCTTGCCCTTGATCCCGTAACGCTCGGCGTAATTCTCCAGTATCCAGCATTCTTTCTGCGAAAGAGGGGCATACCCGCTCTTCAGAATATTGATGACATCCTCCCGCTGATATCCGTCAGAGACGCAGTTCAGGGCGGACAGAAGGAACTTGATGAGCCCATGCGCGCTCAGCGGTTCCTTGATGGCCAGATAATGGGGGATACCGTAGCTTTGGAATGTTTCCTGAAGAAGCACGGCATATACACTCAGATTACCGCAGAGGACACAGATCTGCTTTGCGGGGACACCTTTTTTAAGAAGAAGGAATACCTGCTGCGCTACGTACTGGGCTTCAGCATATGGAGTGGCAGCTTCGTACAGGCTGATATGCGCCGGATACTCAGCATATTCTTTAACTGAAGACATCATGAGGCAGCGTTCCAGATGGCAGATGTCTGCCTGAGCAGGAAGGGGCGAAGGCTCCAGCCATAGCCATTCATGGGGCTGCTTTTCCGCACGAAGGTATTGACGCAAACGTTCGGCATTCAGACGGACTGTCAGGAACGCATCACCGTCAGGCGCGTCTTCGCGGTCCATGACGAGATAAACATAAACGTGATGACTGTGCTCGGAAAGCGCACAGAGAAAATGAGCGAAATCATTATTGATCAGATCGAAACCGTATACGAATACATCGGCGCCTTCCGCGATCTGTGATGGCGCGATCGCGTCGATGGCGCGGCTCAGCACATCCTGTCCGTCAACATAATGATGGGCAAGGATTCCGTCATAGGCCCGGTACAGCGTGATCAGGTCGCATATCTTTTCTTTATAGGAATCATCAGGGAGCTCATTCGCATAACTTTCCAGCTGATCACAGTCAAGCTGTGCCTGCTTCATTTCTGAGATCCAGGCACCGCTCTGTTCAATAAAGCCGCGGCGTTTCGAAGCATTGGAATAGTACTGTAGCGATTTGTTGACTTTCTGAATCGCACGTGCGATCGCTACGTTCTTGCCGCTGTTGTCTATCCTTACCGTGCCGGCTGAATACAGCTCAAATAGATGCTGGACCAGATTGGAAAAGGAGGTGATTTCAACATCAAATAAACCGGGCACTCTCAACCCGATTATCAGGTCATATTCCGCCTGAAGTGTGTACTGGTCGGGTACGATCACCATGCAGCGGCGGCCTTCCTGCCTTGAAGCAGAAAGGATCTCCTGCAGATGCGGCCATAGACGGCGTGTGCGGCCTCCGTATATTGTAAGCAATGCTGATTCCTCCCACTATCAGTTTACCATAATAAGCGTAAAAACACAAATGCAGCATAATACGAACGTAATAAAACTTTAACACGTAAACGTTCGTAAATCTATTGACAAAAACGCGAAAATGCAGTAATTTGTTGAAGAAATCAATTGTTGGAGGTTGGAATTATGGCACGAGACACCATTGCTATCCTCGACTTTGGCAGCAGCAACAACAGCGGTATTGCTCGTATCATCCGTAAAGCGGGTGTTTACAGTGAGATCGTTGCACATGATATTACTTTGGCTGAACTGGCTCAGATGCCCGGCCTGAAGGGCCTGATCTTTAATGGTGGTCCGAACCGTGCCTATGAAGGACAGATGTTGGAAGCCATGCCCGAAGTACTAGACTGCCCGCTTCCAAAGCTTGCAGTGGGCTGCAACTTCAATGTATCCGGCGAGAACCTGAGTGCCTGGGACGGCGCTGAGGCAGATGTGATCAACCGCTTTATCAACACATCCGGTATTGAGCGCAACTGGAGCATGGAAGGGTTCATTGAAGACCAGATTGCTGCTCTGCGCAAGCAGATCGGCGACAAGAAAGTACTCCTGGCTCTTTCCGGCGGCGTGGACTCCTCTGTTGTAGCGGCTCTGCTTCTCCGTGCGATTGGTGATCAGCTGACCTGTGTTCATGTCAATCACGGCCTGCTGCGCAAGGGCGAGCCTGAACAGGTTGTCCGTGTGTTCAAGCGTGAAATGGGCGCTAACCTGATCTATGTTGACGCCGTGGATCGTTTCCTCGATAAACTGGCGGGAGTTGCTGATCCCGAACAGAAGCGCAAGATCATCGGTGCGGAATTCATCCGCGTTTTTGAAGAAGAAGCCCGTAAGCTTGATGATATCTCTTTCCTCGGTCAGGGAACCATTTATCCCGACATCCTGGAAAGCGGTACAAAGACTGCAAAGAATATCAAGTCCCACCATAATGTCGGCGGACTCCCGTCTGATCTGCAGTTTGAGCTTGTTGAGCCGCTCAAGCAGCTGTTCAAGGATGAAGTCCGTGCAGTCGGCGAAGCGCTTGGTCTTCCGCACAGCATGGTTTACCGTCAGCCCTTCCCGGGTCCCGGACTGGGTGTTCGCTGCGTAGGTGCGATTACCCGCGAGCGTCTGGAGCAGGTCCGTGAAAGCGATGCCATCCTTCGTGAAGAGTTTGAAAATGCTCATCTGGACCAGACTGTCTGGCAGTATTTCACGATCGTTCCTGATATCCGTTCTACCGGCGTAAGGAATCATGAACGTTGCTGGGAACGTCCGGTGATTATCCGTGCGGTCAATACCCAGGATGCGATCACTGCTTCTATCGAAGAGATCCCGTATCCGGTACTGGCTAAGATCGTGAACCGTATTGTCAATGAAGTACCCGGTGTAAACCGCGTACTGTACGATCTTTCGCCCAAGCCCGTCGCCACGATCGAGTGGGAATGAAAAGTGACTGCCAAAACCAGCTTTTCACAGTTTTTTCAGGGAATACATGATGGGATCTCCATCTGCCTGGGTTATTTCTCTGTAGCCTTTGCTTTTGGGATCTTTGCGGTCTCCAGCGGATTGACGCCGCTGGAGACCATTCAAATATCTGCTGCCAACGTGACCTCAGCAGGCCAGCTGGCGGCTGTTCCTGTTATGCTCTCCGGAGGAACATTGATCGAACTTGCATTGTCTCAGTTTATCATCAATCTGCGTTATTCACTGATGAGCATCTCCCTGTCACAGAAGCTGGACAGCAGTGTGAAGCTTTTCCATCGATTCATTATTGCATTTGTTAATACTGATGAAGTCTTCGCCGTAGCCAGCGCTAAGGAATCAGTGGGCAAGCAGTATATGTTCGGCCTGATCCTGACACCTTACGTGGGATGGACGGCTGGGACTGCAGTCGGCGCGTTCGCAGGCAATGTGATGCCTGCACTCGTGATTACTGCTCTGGGGATCGCCATCTATGGAATGTTCATTGCAATTGTCGTACCGCCCGCGCGTGCCGATCGGCATATACTGTTTTGCGTATGCCTATCGGTAGCCTTGTCCTGTCTGTTCCGCTTTGTACCGTTTTTGGCGAAAGTGCAGACAGGATTTGTCGTGATCATTTGTTCAGTGTTGGCTGCGGCTGTTACCGCGGCGCTGTTCCCGGCAGAGGAGATGAAAGAGAACAATGCAGTATGAACGTTTTCTTCCATACCTCCTGACGATGGCTCTCGTGACATACCTTGTCCGGGCGATACCGCTGGTATTGATCAGGCGGAAGATCAGGAATCAGTTTGTGCTTTCGTTCCTTCACTATATGCCGTATGCTGTGCTGAGCGTCATGACGGTACCGGCAGTGTTCTTTGTTACGAATAACATCATCTCTGCCGTTGCGGGAGTCGCAGTTGCATTGGTCCTGGCTTTCCACAAAAAAGGACTGCTTACAGTTGCCGTCGGTGCTTCTGCAGCAGTATTCCTGGCTGAACTCCTGTTGCGTGTATTATGACCCTGAAATAGAGGATACAGAACCTTGTCTGTAATAATGTTAAGGCAGGGCTCTTTTGCTGAAAATTCAGATTTGGTCCTGCTATCTAAAGATATAAAATATGTGCTGATTGCTCCATTCCAACTGTTTTTTGACCGGCAAAACAGTCTCTTTTCGTTTTCAATGATATACTGTATAATGAAAATGAAAGAATTGGTAAAGAATGAAAATGACCAACGCGGTTCGCTGATGACGGAAGAACAATAGTGGAAAAGGCAGATGTGTCTTGATGTATAGTTCTCCGTTTCACTGAAGGAAAGATACTCATCAAACAATGACGATGGAGAGAGGGGTAACCACAATGAAGAAACTGATTGGCATATTGATCATCCTGATCATGATCGTAAGCACATGCGGCGCCCTGGCAGATACCGGCTTTAAGCTTGCACCAGTTAAATACGATGGTGCAGAGCTGGCTAAATGCGCTGTTCCCAAGGGTTATGAAATGACATCCGAAGTACGCTGCTGCGATGAAACGACCTGCCTGGGTTACCCGGTCCGCGTAGGAGCGATGCTGACTGCGCCTGAAAAAGGGACATTCATGATGTTTTATGCCGGTGAGAATTATATAGAGCGGAAAACCGGGCCTTCCATGTTTCCTCAAATCGATGGAACATTGGACAAGGAATTCGTTATCTTTATGCTTCATTATCAGCCTGCGTACAATTTCGTATATGAGAGAGCCTGTACTATGCTCGAGGCTGTTGGAGTTTCGCCCAGCAGTATGTCGCTTTATGAGGAGGATCTGAAGTCTTTCGGTAATATGACTGCTGCGCGGAAAGATTACATTAATACGAATATTGTTCCGGTCCTTACCAGGTCCGGGTTCACTGTAGACTGGGTCGATGCCACAGCCAATGAACGGACGTTTGTGTTCGACTACCAAGGTGTAAAGTACTGTCTGTGTATCTTTGCTGAAAGCTTTGGCTATCAGATGTCCTCCAAGCCGTATAACACTTGTTATGTTCTTTGGGAAGTTCCCTATTACTATGCACTGATGTGCCCGGAAGCTCTCTATCGAGAGATTCACGATACTGATTTCCGTGTTTTCCGGGAAAACACCGGAGTAAACGATCAGTTCATTGCTTTGAGCGACAAACTGACTGAGAAGATCAGGAATACCGTTATAGCGAGCTGGAATATGGCCGTTGCCAGAAGTATGGCCTATGCTGAAACGATGACGGCCCTGACGTTCTCCATGGTGGAAAGCAGCCTTGGCGGAAGCTACAGTACCGCGGATCGTTTTTCGGACTATATCTTCGATCAGAATGATTACACCACAGAACAGGGCGATCATGTGAAGATCTCCACTTCCTACGACTATGTCTACCAGACCGGATCGCCAACTGTTTACTACACCAACGATGCATCATTAGTCCCTTACGGAGCCACGATGCTGAGTCCTAACTGATAGGATGAACAGTCTTGGTAATTGAATAGAATAGTCTAATAAAGGGGCTGTCTCACTAAGAAAGAAGTGAGATAGCCTCTTTTTCGTGGGAAAAAAGAGACGCCAAAAAGGAAAAACAAACCAAAAACACCCGGGGCCGTGAAGGTCCCGGGCATTTGCAGTATAATGTAATTGATGAATAAAACACTCAAACTGCAGTCCAATTATAGCGC
>JAFZPO010000116.1 GCA_017550305.1 Clostridia bacterium | reverse complement strand
CCTGCGCTGAGTTCTTCCATGGCATGCAGGAGATCATCGTCCGGGACACGCCCGTCACACTGTTCATGGGCGAGGACGCCCAGCGCCCCCTGGCCGAGCGTGTCGCGCGTTTCCTGCCCAAGGTATGCGGGAACTATACAATCATAGACACGAAGGCTTTCGAGCTGCCGGGCATCAGCCCGCAGTATCGCGGGACCATTTCGCACCTGGTCATGCACGGTGTGAACAACCGTGTGGACGCGTATCTCGAACTGTTCCTGCGTCATCCGCTGTCCATCCGCAGGTATTACCGGCAGTTTGACTATTGAAATGAGCTCCCGGAAATTGACATTTCAGAACCCGGAATGCTATAATCTTTGTGTTGTTTGCACTGCACAACACGTATGTGCCATCTACAGTACAGACTGAGCAGGCAGTACCCATCAGGGTATGTGGCCGGGTCGCGGCAGCGGCAGCAGAGAAAAGCACCAGCGCATCTGCGGGACAGTGATCTGTTCCGGAGAGCGCTGTTTTTGTTCCCCCGGACGGATGGCCGGAAAACGTTTCCCAGAGAGGCTGTTTCATGGAAGAAAGAAAGATCATACGCAAGGTCTCCCGCGTAGGGATCCTTGGAAACATAGTACTTGCGGCATTCAAGCTCTTTGCGGGTATCTTTGGCAAATCAGGCGCCATGGTATCCGACGCCGTGCACTCCCTGTCCGATGTTTTTGCGACCGTCGTCGCCTATTTCGGCGTGCTTCTGTCCAAGCAGGAGGAGGACGCACAGCATCCCTACGGGCATGAACGACTGGAATGCGTCGCTTCCCTGATCCTGGGCCTGGTCCTGGCCGGGACGGGCATAGGCATCGGGTATACAGGCATCCGCAAGCTCTTCTTTGAGCAGGAGGCCGTGGAGATCCCGACGATGCTGCCGCTCATCGCAGCAGTCGTCTCGATCGTCGTCAAGGAAGGCATGTTCTGGTACACCATGCATTACGCGAAGAAGATGGACTCCTCCGCCTTCAAGGCAGACGCGTGGCACCACCGCTCTGACGCGATCTCCTCTGTCGGGTCGTTCATCGGTATCGGCCTGGCCAAGCTAGGCTACCCCTTCATGGATCCCGTGGCCAGCCTCATCATCTGCATCCTGATCCTGAAGGTCGCGTACGACATCATCAAGGACGCGATCGCGAAGATGCTGGATACCTCCTGCGGGGAGGCTTTTGAGCAAAAGCTCAGCGCATTTATCCTCGAACAGCCCGGCGTCGAACAGATCGACCTGCTGCATACAAGGCAGTTCGGCAACAAGATCTATATGGACCTTGAGATCGCGGTCAACCGCGACATCTCCCTTGTCGACGCGCATGCGATCGCCGAGCATGTCCATCAGAACATCGAGGAAAACTACCCGAATGTCAAGCATGTCATGATTCACGTCAATCCCCTTGAGGAAAGTGCTTCCGCCAACACGTCTAAGTAATACATATTCTTAAGCATTCTTCTGACCGTTCCGCATTACGCGGAACAGTTTTTTGTATATGCCAAAGCAAAAAGCAGGCCGTATCTCATGGTTAATGGAATGAGAGTCGGTCTGTTTGCGTATTATGACTACTTTATTGATGCGCGCTTTTTTAGGTGATCAACGCAGTGTCCCAGACGCACGATTAATCATTGCTGGGAATTGACAAGAGCGCCTGCGTCCGCTTCTGCAAGTGTTTTTCAATTGCTTTCAGTCTTTCAGCGGGCAGATTATACCGACTATGTCTCTGGAATCTGAAATCAATCATTCTTCTCAGTCTTTCCTTCTGTTTTCCAGAGATGAACTCTTTTACGATATTTTCAAACGGGACATTATAAGCAGACAGTCTCGTTTTTGCATATTCTTCCAGGTTTTGCAGATCATCCGGCATCGCATAGTTGAACAGCGATAAGCCATGGTCGAACAGAGGCGCAAATGCATAGGGACGATTTGTCTTATTGTCTACCATTAACCCAAAGTTTCCGAAATGCCGATCCTCATTGTAAATGAGGGCATCAAAAATCAGCATATCTATAAACCGGTCATAGAATTCACTGCCAAGGGATTTCAAGTATTCGGCAACTGTTTTGAGAGTGCATCTATCGACAAAGCAATAAATCGGTACATAAGAATGATCTATATCACAGAACAATTCGCATGTGGAACATAAGCATCTCTTCCACATGGACAATCCATATGTAACATGCTGAATTCCCATCTGTTCAGCAATCTGTGCTGCATAAAACTCAGAATATGGCTCATTGCCAGTATTCGCGGCGCCGCTGGTTCCGCCTTTGAACAACAATATTCTGCCATTCAATCTGCGCCATCCTTTACGCAGCATTCCTGCAGTAGTAAATTCAGGCGAAGAGGAAAAACCTCTGGCCCTCGAAGTTCCATATCCTGTATAGGCAATTAACGAAAGCACTTTGACAAAATCATGATCATATAGATTAAAGTCAGAGAAAGCCCCATTAAAACCATCTTCAACGACCCAGTAGCTGTCGTTCAAAGATAGTCCGCGGCATACTTGAAGGATTCCTTTTGTATCATTATGAGCGAGTCCGCTTTTTGCCAAAAGGGCATTTACATATTCACGGTTTTTAGGAATGATGCGACCCCGGAGCCATGACATCAGCCCTTCATCTGTCTTCTTTAAACCAACAGGCAACAGATTGGAATCATCTTCATTGATACTGACGATATGGCAGCTTTGTCCTTCAAGCGGATCCTCAATGATTTCGAATGACAAGAGCGTTGTATCATATTGTTTCAGGTAAAACACGGGCTCACCTCCTTTGCGCATAATCTCTTTCTACGTTTGTATTATACTTCAATTCACCTAAAGTTTCAATGCAAACGACTTCTTCAAGATTCGTGCATCACGCATCCGAAACTTCCATTTCAAAAAATAGTCTCTTGGGAAACACCCCCTTGAAAGTACTCTAAACCAAGGTTTTCCTCAAGATTTTGTCATTGTGATTAAAGGCCATTCACTTGTTTTATTCACAGGTGCGGTGTTACAATGTAAATGCTTCAATATTAACTTGAACGTATACATATTCAAGACAGTAATCATTTTAAGAATCTCACAAGCAGCATATAAGATAAAAAAGATAAAGTGAATTTGAACAGATGGGATGTATTGGAAGAGTTATCTCATTACGCTCCGATGATGGAAATGTAAGCGGATTTGTGAATAATCGCAGCAGGCATTTCTTCCCCCTGTCAGGAACATGTCAGGCTGCTCTCCTAACTATGCGTAAAGGACCAATATAACTTAATTACCGCTAAAACAGCCCGGGAAAGCAAAAGCTCCCGGGCCGTTGTACAGAAAACATCTTATTCGATTTCGGAATGCGTCTCGCGATATACTCCCGGAGAAATACCGACTTCAGATTTGAACAGCTTGGTAAAACTGGAAACATCGATATACCCGCATTTAACACAGATCTCATTCATGCTCAGATTAGTTTCAGAGAGCAGTGTTTTTGCCAGCTCGATCCGTCTGGCAGTCAGATAACTGCTCAGTGTCTGTCCTGTCGTCTCCTTAAAGCGCCGGCGCAGGGTCTGCTGCGTAATGCCGAAATGTTCCGCCAGCACGCTCAGCGAGAACTGTGGGTTGGACAGATTCTCTTCGATCAGCGCCTGACATCCATTTACGACCGAATCATGTTTCCTGATCCTGCGCATTTCAATACAGTTTTCAATCGTTCCGGAGAGCTCTACGATCTTCTGTGCCAGATCTGTCACGGAAGTGTATTCAGCAATACTGAAAACATCGAATGCCGCCATATCATGGATTGAAGCGGTCAGGCTTCCCATTGTGTTGAATTCATTCACAAAGGACGATGTCAGGTCAAAGCAGATGCACTTGACCTGCTGGAGCGAGAGATTATTATCGTGAATATACTGGATGATGCTGTTCAGTTCACGCTGAATAGCAGCGGTATCCCACTGACGCAGACAGGTCACATATTGATCAAGCAGTTCCCTCGGATATGCCTCATTTTCGTTCTCGGATACCTGGGCTTCATTATACAAGATACAGCTGTGTGTTCCCCTGATCAGGCGCTGATCCATCGCGGCACACGCTTCCAGATAGGAACGTCCGATCAGGTCCGGCCGGTCATAGATACACCCAAGGCCAATCGTGACAGGACTGATCGCCATCAGATCGCTTAACAGCTTTTCGCCAAACGTGCTCGCCTGCTCCGGGTCAGCTGAGGCAAGATTGATCATGCCGACCGCAGACTGACCATCCGGTGTCATGCAGAAATAGCACCGCAGATTCTCCTGTCTGATATTGTCAAGATAGTGTCTGAGCTGCCCGCCTTTCGCTTCATCCGGCTGATCATCAAACAGCAGCAGGCATGCGGAATAGTAAGGATACGGCAGATCGATATTCAGCCAGCTGCAGAGGTTATCACGCGAAGAAGTATCCGCATACTGACCGCAGATCAGGCGCAGGATAAACGCATCATGCATCTGCTTATCTGAGAATAGTTCCCTGTTAGCACTTCTCTCATGCGCAAGGGCACTATACTGCGCGCAGGCGTTCCGCAGTATATCCATCGTATTAAGCGTATTGGTCTCATTGTCTGGCAGCACACTGCGAAAGTCAGCCACCAGGGTCGTGATCGGCATGGCTGCACGCCGTGTACCGAAGACCAGCAGGCTGATGCCAAGCAGGATCAGAATCACGCAGAGAAGGCTCAGTACAATGATCGAAGTCTCCACCGTATGGAAACGCGTACTCACCGCATCCAGCACAATGAATGATGCATCATTTCCAAGCTTTGCAACAGAACATATATACTTTTTCCCGCCCAACTCGATCTGCCTGCGCTCAAGCCCTGAGGACAGGCCGGAAAGGATCAGGTTAAGGTCTTCGCCTCTGACCGCTTCACTGCTCCACAGTGCAGTGCCGTTACCGCTGACAATGAACCGCAGACTGTCCTGTGTACCCTGTCCTGATGCCAGCATCTCGGCCAACGTACTGTCCGAAAGCAGAAAGATCGCTGTTGCCTTATTCAGCAGCGGCTGTATCAGCAGGAGCCGGGCTTTATTCATCGGCGCACCGTATGAAGCAGTAGAGACCAGCTTTTCAAAAGCAATGCTTTCAAGCATATCCCTGAACGCGTCCACTTCCGTTATATCGTAAAAGAAAATGGGAAGCTCTGCCGTGCCGAGCACGCTCAGCATCATCTTCTCATTTGGATAGTAGAACAGCAGATTATCATACTTATAGGATGAGGAATTGTATGCCTTTATGGATTCAAAAGCATAGTATTCTTTGCCATGATATTTTCCCGGAGCAATCGCGCTGATCAATCCCAGCGGTCCTGACATTGCGTCAAAATCCTTGATTGCGATCCGAAGCTGGTCAGACGCGATCTCCGTTTCATGCTTGGCCGTCTCGTATACAGTCTCTTCCAGAGACACTTTCAAGCTGGTGGAAAACCAGATGATCAGAGCCGCGATCACGACAACGATAAAACTGACGAAAGCCGTAATAATGGGCATGAACAGAGTATGCTTTTCGAGATATCCGGCCAGGGCTGCCGGCAGTCTGATCTTACGCTTCTTTTCCTGATTATCCGCATCCATCTCCCGTCAGCCTCCCATCTTTTTTCTTTCCTTAAGTATAGCTGAGTTGAAAAAAACAAGCAAGGCAAAACCCTGTCCAAGTTTCCTCAAAACAGCCATTTTATGTAGTATTTGGTTAACATTTCAACCAATATTCTCTTTCGCCAATTGATGTTCCATCTTTCGGAAGCTACAATCAAGACAGAAATACAGACGTGTTCAGCCTAAGGGGGAGCACTTGATGCAGCCAAATCCACTAAGTCGGTATACAAAAAAAGAGCTTGCTAGAAGAAACCGGGCACATACCTGGAAGATGATGAAGGAGAACCGTGTCCTTTATCTGTTCCTCGTTCCTGCTTTCATTTACCTGGTTCTTTTTGAGTACTGGCCGATGTATGGCATTCAGATCGCTTTCAAGAATTTCAACTTCGCGGACGGCATCACGGGAAGTCCCTGGGCGGGCACAAAATGGTTCCGCTATTTCTTCAGATCCCCGCAGTTCAAGGCAGTCGTCACGAACACGCTGTCGATCACGATCTATAACCTGATTGCCGGTTTCCCGCTTCCCATCATCCTCGCCCTGGTCATGAACAGCATCCCTAGCCGCCGCTTCAAGCGCGTGGCCCAGACCATCACCTATCTCCCGCACTTCATCTCCGTCGTGGTGCTCGTAGGCATGATGAGCTGCATGTTCTCTCTGAAATCCGGCTGGGTAAACGGTCTTATTCAGCGAATGGGCTACGCACCGGTCCACCTGATGGGACAGGCCAAATACTTCCGTCACGTATATGTATGGTCAGGCGTATGGCAGCAGGTCGGCTGGGGCTCGATCATCTACCTTGCAGCATTGACAGGCATTGATCCCACGCTGCACGAAGCTGCCATGATCGACGGCGCAGGAAAACTGCGCAGGATCTGGCACATCGATATCCCCGGGGTCCTTCCGACCATCTCCATCATGCTGATCATGCGATTCGGCTCCATGATGTCCCTGGGCTTCCAAAAGGTGTACATCATGCAGAACTCCATGAATATAAGCGTATCTGAAGTCATTTCCACCTACATCTACAAGATGGGCATGATCGACAGACGCTACAGCTATTCTTCTGCAATCAATCTGTTCAACACTGTCATCAACTTTACACTTCTGACGATCGTCAATCAGATTTCCGGCAGGCTGTCCGGAAACAGTCTGTGGTAAAGGGGGTGCAGGGCATGAAACGCATGAGCGCCGGTGACAGAGCGGTCAACTTTGTCTTTTACCTCTTTCTGATCATTCTTTGCATCCTGTGCGCATACCCCGTATGGTATACGCTGGTCGCATCCATCTCAGGCCCAACCTATGTCAACTCCGGAGCCTTTATCCTGATCCCGCAGGACATCCAGTTTGCCGCGTATAGGTACGCTTTCAACCAGCCTCAGCTCTGGCGCGGTTACGGCAACACCATCATGTACACCGTATGCGGCACAATGCTCGCGCTCTTCATCTGCCTGCCGGCAGGCTACTCCCTCTCGCGCAAGGATCTCCCTTTCCGCGGACTTATCATGGCCCTGTTCGTCTTCACCATGTACTTTAGCGGCGGCCTGATCCCCATGTACATCGTCTGCAAGACGCTCGGCCTTCTGAATACCCGCTGGATCCTGATCCTTTTCGGTTCATTCAGCGT
>JAFZPO010000115.1 GCA_017550305.1 Clostridia bacterium | reverse complement strand
TCCGCAGCTCATCATGCTGAAGCCGTGGAACGGATGGAACGCGTTCGCGAACCGGTACATGCGGATGTATTCCTCATTGGTCGCAAAGTATTCGCCGTAGCGGTTCATGTCGGGAAGCGTCTGCATGTAGTCGTGCTGGAACATCTCATACAGCTCAGGGATGTACGGCCAGCGTTCCTTATGGAACCAGCCGTCGCAGATGCTCGGGACGATGAACACACACTTATCGCTTAACACCCGTTTGTGCCGGATGACCTGCGCGGACAGCGCCTGCATCATCTGGATCGGGTTCGTGCCCATGCCGGGCCCGTAATGGAAGTCGGTCGGCATGCCGAACACGACGATGTCATACTTCTTTTCCGCCCAGTGAACATAGGTGCGCCTGTCAGCCATCTTCCAGCTGATGGGCTGCATCTCTTTCGCGTAGCCGCTGTTGATCTCGATCTGGCGGCTCTTCGTATCGAGGACGGCGTCGCAGCAGAAGAACTTCTTGCCCATCTTCTCTTCCATCCACATGCCCTGCTGGTCGAACTTGTCGCGCATGAGGCTGCTGGTGGATACGGGCACGAAGTCCGGACGGTGCATGACCTGGGGCACATGGTGCGCTGCGATGGAACGCCAGTGGCTGATGCCCGTCGCGCAGTGCTTGTAGCCGCCGGAGTATCCGCCGTAGGGGTTGCCCTGCGTATGGCCGATCAGGATCGCCAGATCCGCGTCATACACATACTTGTTCATGATCACATGGTCGCCCTGCGGCGTGAATCCGAGATCGACCAGGTGTTCGTAGTCCTCGCTGTCATGGCTCGTGATCTGCCCGGAATACCAGAACTCGTTGAAGAGCTCCTCGCCCAGGATCTGCTTTGCCTCGTTCATGGGCGTACGCGGATGCAGGCCGTTGGAGAACAGCAGCAGGATATCCTCTTTCCTGATCCCCGCCTTATAGAGCTCATCCAGGCAAGCGCGGATGGCGACCTTGCGGTGGCTGGTAGGCTGGCAGCCGCCCTTGACGATATCGGGGATGACGAAGACCACGCTCTTCTTGCCCTGCGCGTAATCCGCGAGCGGCTCCATGCCGATGGGGTTGTGCAGGCTTTCGAGGGTTGCGTTATACAGGCTGTCCCAGTCCTGGGGGAGGCACGGCGGGTCCGCGACCGTTTCACCGGGAATGAAGACGTCGGTGGTATCCGGCAGGTTCGCGCGCATCATGCCATGGCCGTATTCGAAATCAAGCTGCATAGTGTTTCCTCCCCGTTACTCAGAGCAGTGCTGCATATAGATGCGGATGATCTCAAGGTATTCATCCGGATAGAAGCCGATCTCGCCCGAGAACCGGGTCAGGGCGATGAGTCCGCCGTCGATCTCGGGGATCGAGGCGAGCATGGCTGCGTTGTCCTGCTTGAGCCCGCCGCCGTAGATGACCGGCATGCCATTCGTCTGTTCCTTGATGAACCGCGCGATAGGCGCGATGACATCGGCTCCCGGCGGGACCTTGCCCGGACCGATCGCCCAGACAGGCTCGTACGCGATGATCACATTCGTGGTATTAATGCCTTCAAGACCTACAGACAGCTGTTCCTTCAGCACGTCCTGCCAGCGCTCACGTTCCTCGGCCTTCTCGCCGATGCAGTAGGTGATGGTCAGGCCCTGGTTCACGGCGCAGGCGATCTCGCGGTTCAGCAGCCTGTTGACCGCGGCGGTGTCCGTAACGCCGGCTTCCTGAAGTACACCGAGCTTATCGTTGCGCTCCTCGCAGTGGCCGATGATCGTGCTCTTCACGCCCAGCGCCTTCATGGAGGCGGCAGGGCGGTTCGTGGTATACGCGCCGAAGTTAATGCCGGGCGCCACATCCTGGCGGTACACGCTCTGGCAGCCGGCTTCGATCACGCTGCTGCCTTCAGCGGCCTTTACGGCAGGGATCAGGTGCGCTTCAGGGAAATACATGGGGAAGCGCGCTGCACCGTTATACTGTTCGAGCTCTTCCCTGACCGCGCTCACGATGGCCGCGGCCCATCCGCTGCCGGGAGCGAGGCGGTTAACGCCGCCCATGGACGCGGGCACGTCAAAGCGCTTGAGGTTCAGGCACAGATGCTTCATATCATCATTACTCCTTCCAGACAAAGGGCCGGGTCAGCGGTCCGCCCAGCAGCGGCCTGCACCAGCTTCTGAAATCGTCTGTTACATCAAAACCGTCCTTGGCGACCCACTCGCGTGGGAAGACGCGCTCATGCAGCGCGAGCTCCTCTACGGGCACCAGGATCTCTTCACACTTGTAGGGATCATCCGACACGCGCTTCAGGGCGGCCATATACCCGCCCTTTCCGGAGAGCACCATGCGCGCGGCCAGCGCGCCCATGGCCTCGGCTTCCTCACGGTCGAGGGGGGAGACCATCTCAGTGCAGCAGCGTCCGAGGATCCCCGGGACTTCGCAGCGGGACTTGATCCCGAGTTTCTTTATGACCAGGCTGCAAAGGTACTGGGACACGGCGCCGTAATAGGTGGCGCGGCCGGCCGTGAATACCGGTGGCGCGACAGGCGTCCCGTCCGCAAGGCAGATGCCTTCGCTGACGGCAACGACCACGCCGTGCCTGCGGTCCCAGAGCTCCTTGACCTTCGCTAAAAACTTGTCTTCCTCAAAGGGGACCTCGGGCAACAGCACCATGTGCGGCGCGTCATCCGCTTCCTCGCGGGCCAGCGTGGACGCGGCGGTGATCCAGCCGGCGTTCCTGCCCATGTATTCCACGATGCATACATGGATGGGCAGCGCGGCCACGTCCGATGCGATCTCGAGCATGGTCTGCGCGGCAAAGCGTGCTGCGCTGGCATAGCCCGGCGCATGGTCGGTGAGGTCTATGTCATTATCGATCGTCTTGGGAATGCCGCCTACCACGATGCCTGTTCCTTCACAGGCACGGCTGAGGCGTGCGCAGGTGTCCATGCTGCCGTTGCCGCCGGTAAAGAGGACATAGCGGATATCGTGCTTTTGCAGGATCTGCGCCATCTGTTCATAGTCAGCGGCTTCGAGAGGCGTGCGGGATGTGCCGATAGCGGACGCGGGGGAAACACGGAGCGCTTCCAGCTGCGCGTCCGTCAGTGCACCCAGGTCGCGGAAACGCTCCGCGAGGATGCCGCCCGAGCCGTGATCGGCACCCAGGATGCCGTCGACGAGCCCGCTTTTCCGGGCTTCCATTACCGCGCCGTACAGGGACGCGTTGATCACAGACGTTGGCGCACCGCCATGGGCGATCAGCAGTTTGGACATGCTCTGCTCCTTAATTACAGTTCAATGACCGGGATATTCATCAGGGCGGCGGTCTGCTTCATGGCATCATACACGTCATCCCATACCAGCACATAGTGATGGGGGATCTGCTCGTCGATGAGCCGCTGCGCGGTCTCACGCACGGGAGCGGTCATCTTTACCTGTATCATGCTTCCGCGGGTCAGACGGTCACGGTCGAGTGCCTCGCCCTGCATTAATACCAGTTTATACTGTCCGTGGAAATTGTGCAAGCGTGCAACGGTCACATGGCCAGGCTTCAGGGACGTCCAGAAGGCCGAGCCCTGGCCGACCAGCGGGTGGTTGCACAGCGTCGGGCCGTACTTGGCATTGTGCAGCGACGGCGCGGCGTTTCCGCAGTGCCAGAAGATCATCGTGTTCTCTTCCTCGTTGAGGTCGATCATATCGGTAATGAACGGCGCATTGCCTGGGGAGAGCAGCATCTCCATGACCTGCGTGATGCCCGCGTCCACATCGCCTTCGCAGCCGATGGACACGCCGTCGTCCAGCAGGCGGCCCAGCACGGCGCAGGGCTGTGTATGCGCGGTGGTCATCTCGGGCCAGCACTTGATGATCCCGAAATCATATCCGTCGATCTTCATGCGCTTTTTGAGCGCGAGGTAGAGGCGGCTGTGGTTTTCAAGATGCCCTTCGGGGAGCCTCGAGATGTCCCAGGTCGATGCGACCAGGTCCATGTCGGCTTTGACTTCCTCTTCAGGCAGCGCGGCCATGTCATCAAAGACCGTCTTTAGCTCCGTAGCATTCATGGCCATGCCGAAGGTGTGACGGATCGCGGCTTCGTCAAACGTGCTCACGTAATAGTTCGTGGGACGGTAGCCGAAAAGACCGATGGTCATCTGGCCCATGGCTTTCTTGACGGCATAGCCGCGAAGCAGGTTGATGACCTTGCTCTCGGCGCGCTCATCTTCCTTCCCGCCGTACACGGTATGGCACGGATACCCGAGCCTTCCGAGTGCCGCGGCGTTCATGGTCATGGCGCACAGCGCGTTCGCCCACAGGCGCTGTTCGCGCTCATAGGGCGGCTCATAGGGCGCCCACAGGATCAGCGGCATGCCCATCTTCTGCACGATGGAGGCGGCGATATCATCGCCCGTGAAGGCGCCGTAGACCATGACGACGGCGTCCACCTGCTCTTTGCGCATGTCGGAGATGGCGGCGTTCACTTCATCCGGCGTGGTCAGTACATGGTCCGGCATCACCAGGTTCATGTCCGTCAGGGTCTCTTTCGCCCAGGCAGTATATTCAGCGTGACGCTTTATGGGAAGCTCCCGCGGCCAGCGGCCGGACAGCGTTACGATCAGACCTACGTTCAGCTTGCTCTTTTCCATATCCATCATTCCTCCAATCAGGCTTTTCCCTCGGATCCGGAGAGGGTGATGATGTGCTTGACGTCCTCGACCAGGGCGTTGCTGGCGAAACGGCTCACCTTCCAGCTGTGGCCCTGATGGTCGGTCCTGAGCCCCTCTTCCAGATGCTCGATGTATTTCCAGCGGATCTCGGTGCCAAAGTTGATCTTGGCGATGCCCAGCTCTTTCACGGCCTTGCGGATGATGCCCTCATCCATGCCCGTACATCCGTGCAGTACCAAAGGCAGGCTGCAGAACTTTCGCACCGCCTCCAGTACATCCAGATGGATGTCGGGCTTCCCGCGGTAGTAGCCGTGAGCATTGCCGATGCCGATTGCCAGCGTGTCCGGACTGCACAGGGAAAGGAACTCCTTTACCTGCTCGGGGTCCGCGATGTTCTTGTTCTCAAGCACCGCGCCCGTGCTGTCAAGGCGCTGCAGTTCACCGATCTCCGCTTCTACCGGCACACCGGACTTGTGCGCCACGTCGACGACGCGCTGCGTCAGCGCCGCGTTCTCGGCTACGGGCAGCGTGGAGCCGTCGATCATGACCGAAGTGAAGCCCAGGTCCAGCGCTTCCATGCAGATATCGAAGGTCGCGCCATGGTCGAGGTGGATAGAGACCGGTACGGATACGCGGTCCGCGCACCACTTGGCCACCTGCACGAACCAGTCATGGCCGCTGTACTCGCCGCAGGCGACATAGTGCGCCAGGATCACAGGGGAGCGCATCTCCTCCGCTGCGACGCAGATCGCCCGGATGATGTCGTAATTGCCGCCCTGCGTGTTGATGGCCGGAATGGCGTAGCCTTCCCGGGATGCGCGCTGCAATTGCTCCAGATTATTTACCAGCATAATATTATTCCTCTCGCTATATATATTCTCAGCCCTTCACGGCACCGGCGACCAGGCCGCGGACCATGTATTTCTGGAAGAAGAAGAATACGAAGATCATGGGGACTGCGCCCAGTGTGGACGCGGCATTGATCAGCTGCCAGTCGCTCACCTCGCCGAGGTAGGTGAGCTTGAGGCCCTGGGACAGCGTCCACAAAGAGGGCGAACGCACCAGGGTGATGGCATGCAGATAGTCGTCCCAGGTCATGAGGAAGCTGTAGACACTGACGGCCAGGAGCCCCGGGACGATCAGCGGCAGGATGATGCGCACCAGCGTGCGCGTGCGCCCGCAGCCGTCCACCCAGGCGGCTTCCTCGAGATCTTTGGGGATACCGTCAAAGAAGGATGCCATCAGGGAGACACAGAACGGGACCTGCGTCGCGCAGACGGCGAGCACGAGCCCGAGATGCGTGTCCGTCAGTCCCAGCCTGCGCAGGATCGTGTACAGGGAGATCAGGCGGCTGATCACGGGCATCATCTGGGAGAAGGAGAAGGTCGCCAGCAGCAGCACGTTCCAGCGGAAGTGGAAGCGGCTGAGGGCATAGCCCGCCATGACCGAGATCACACAGATGATGACTGCAGCCAGCGCGGACACGACGACGTTGTTCCAGTAATACACCAGGAACTTCCCGTCGTCAAACAGCGTTTTGTAGCCTTCCCAGGAGACTGCCTGCGGGAACAGAGTGGGCACCATCCGGGAGGATTCGGTGTTCATCTTGAGGCTCGTAGCGAGCATCCAGTAGACCGGGAAGAGCAGGAAGGCGAAAAGGAGGATGATGGCAGCGTATTTAAGGATGCTGCCTGAAAGGCGAGCGGCTTTCTGTCTGTTCATGCTTCCGCCCCCTTTCACGACTGGCGGCGCCGGAACGCCAGGTTGAAGAGCAGGACCACGACGGCCATGATGGCCAGCCAGACCGTGGTCACGGCGGCACCGGAACCATAGTTGTAATTGACGAAGGCCTCGTCATAGGAGAGCACCGCGAGCGTCGTCGTGGCGCCCATCGGCCCGCCGTTCGTCAGTGTCGCAAAGAGCGGATACTGTTTGAAGTTCTCGATGATGCACATGGAGACCGTGACGGCGATCACGCTGCGCATATAGGGGATAAGGATATGGATGAGCCTGGTGAAATATCCCGCGCCGTCGATCTGCGCCGCTTCCAGGATATCGTCCGGGACGTTCTGCATCCCGGCCAGGAGCAGCAGCGTCATCAGCGGGATCTGCTTCCACAGCGCGGCAATGATCACGCCCCAGATCGCGGTGCTCTTTCCGTTGAGGATGCCGAAATCGGTCACCCTTCCCGAAGTGAACACGCTGACCAGGTAGCGCAGCAGGCCGTAGGGGTTCGCGTAGATCCAGGACCACAGCAGGCCCGCGATGACCGTGGGGATCACCCAGGGGATCATCATGACGCTGCGGAGCATCCTCGCGCCCTTCGGGTCGGTGTTCAGGATCAGTGCCAGCGACATGCTCAGCAGGAAGGTGAGCGCGACTGTGATGCTCACGAAACCGAGCGTGAGCCATACGGCGGACTGCAGCTTGCCTGCGCGCCAGAGACGCGTGTAGTTGCCGAAATCATTCCAGACCCCGGGCGTGCCCTTGGTGAGGTTTGCCAGCTTGTAGCCGGTAAAGCTCATGGCGACGGAGTCCACGATCGGGATCAGGATGAACGCTGTGCACAGCAGGATCGCCGGCAGCAGCAGTACCAGGCAGAACAGAAGGTCTTTCCGCCGGCGCGGGCTCCCGGCACGGCGGAGGGAGGGCGCATTCCTCATGCATCCACATCCTTTCAGATTTAAAACCAGGGGCTGCTGATATGAGCAGCAGCCCCTGCCGCAGTTACGCTGCGGGATTATTGATCGATGTAGTACTCAGCCTGGGTGATGTAGTTATTGACGGCTTCCTCGACGGAGACACCGTTCATGGTGTACTCAAGCACCATCGTGGCCAGCTGCTTCTGAACGGAGACCATGGCGCCGATCTGGGTCTGGCGCTTGACCTGGGATACGCCGCGGGCAGCGCCTTCCAGGATCGGGGAGATCTTGCAGTCTTCCATGTTCTTGTGCGCGATGAAGGCCAGGCCGATGTTGTTCAGGTAGCCTTCCATCACTTCGCTGGTGGTGCAGTGCTGGATGAAGAGGTTCACGACCTGCTTCTGGGCTTCGCTCAGGTCCGCGCCGATCAGGAAGCAGTGGGATTCGACCAGGGATTCACCCTTGCCGTTGGTGCCCATCTGGGTGGGCAGGGGAGCGGTCACGGTGAAGTCCTTGGCAGCGGGATCCACTTCGCCGATCTGGGCATAGCCCCAGGAAGAGTCGACGTACATGCAGACGTTGCCGGCACCGAACGCCGCGCGGTAGTCCTTCAGCTTCAGGTTCTCCTGGGTGTAGCCGTTGCCGATCAGGTACTTGTAGAAGTCCAGCATCTCGGCCATGGCGGTGGCGTTGGGCTCGGCCTTAAGGTCGGCAAGCTTGCCTTCATCGGTCAGCAGCTGGCCGCCGAAGGCGTTGAAGATGGCGTTGATGTTGGAGCCGGTGGCGGGAACTTCGGCAGTGGTCAGGCCGAATATGGTGCTGACCTTGTCGCCGCCCTGATAGAAGGCAGCCAGCTGCTCGATCCAGCTCTTCAGGCCGTCAAGGGTCTCGGGGAAAGCGGCAAGATCCAGGCCCGCGGCTTCCACCAGGTCCTTGTTCACGAAGATCACGGAGTTGGTATAGTAATGCGGAACGGCATACACGCCGCCGTCATACTGCATCTGGTCAAGCACGTACTCATAGTATCCGGCATAGAATTCGGGATCGAGCACATCCTTGGGCTCCTGGATGAAGCCGCCTTCGACCAGCGCGGGGATCCAGCTCACTTCGCCGTAGATCATGTCAACGGACAGCCCGCTGGCCAGGTCGTTGGTGAAGGTCGCGATCATGCTGTTGTAGTCCACGGTGACGCATTCGATGTTCATGCCGGGGTTCGCGGCGGTGAAGGAATCGATGGTCTCCTGCCACCAGGCAGCCTTCGCGGTCTCGGACAGCGCATAGTTATAGAAGCGGACGGTAGCGGGCTCCTGCTCCGCCAGTACGCTCGAGGCGGACAGCAGCAGGGCCAGGGTCAGGATCACGGCAAGCAGTTTCTTCATTACGGTTTTCCTCCTGTTTTGATGTTCAATTGGGCTAAAAAGTAAACTCGTGTGTATCTTGAGACCATAATAACCCAGTCAGGGGAGGTTGTCAAGGGGCTTTTTATAAATTATCTGGCATCGAGCACAAACGGGTTGAACGTTCAATTATGCAAGGTAATGCCTTGATATTTCAAACTTTCCGGTTTTGTTTTTCTGTTTGTTGACATTCCGGGACGGGCGTGCTAAAATAGATATGCATAACGAGTGTAGAGAGAAGATGATCGTTCGTGACAAACCATACCCACGCGCCTACCCGCAGTGACGTCGCCGCAAAGGCCGGCGTCTCTGAAACCATCGTCTCCTACGTGCTGAACAACAACCGTTATGTATCCGAGGAAAAGCGCCAGCGCGTGCTGGCCGCCGTGGCTGAACTGCACTACCGTCCCAATTCCATCGCCCGCGCGCTGAAGGGCAAGGGCAGCGGTCATATCCTCTTTATCGCTGACCATATCGATAACGAATACTTCGGACGCCTGGTGCGCCAGATCGATAAGCTCATCTATGACAAGGGCTTCCTGATCTCCCTGCTGGCGGTGCGCAATCATCCCGATTTCGTCTCCCGTATCCTGGCAAGCCAGGTGGACGCGGTCGTGATCTCCTCTTCAGCACTGGAAGAGAAATACGTCCAGCAGCTGATCGACTTCGGGATCCCCGTGGTCCTGCTCATGACCCGCGATTACGCCAGCATCACCGGTCCCGTTTCCCGCATCTATACGGGTATCGAATCGGGCATCATGGCAGCTGTAAGATATATGTACGAAACGGGCTGCCGCCATCTCGTGCACATCGACAGGATCAGCTCTTCCGGGCACTTCTCCAACCGCAGGGACCTGCGCTACCGCGGCTTCTGCAACCAGATGGAAGCCCTGCAGCTGCCCCTGACCGCAAGTTCCTTCATTTCCGGATACTCGGATAACGAGCAGCTGTTCCATGCTATCTGCGCGCGTATTCAGAGCGATGAGCCGGTGGACGGCTTTGTCTGCCGCAACGACCAGCTGGCCTGCGTCGCCGTGTCCGCCGTGCAGGCGTGCGGAAAGCGCTGCCCCGAGGATATCTCCATCATCGGTTTCGATAATTCCAGCGTCAGCAGCCTGATCTACCCGCCGATCTCCACCATGGACCAGGACCAGGGGCAGATCGCGCAGGCCGTCCTCGAGCTCGTCGATATGCTCCTCAAGAACGGCGAGAGCCAGGAGCGCTTCCTCAATGCGAAGATCGTCCTGCGCAAGACGACCCGCAGTATATGACCTTCAGAAAATAATGATCGTCCCCTTGCGGAAGATCATTTATTTTGACCGAAACTACACTCGAATGGATAAAGGAGGAGAACCATGCTGGACCAGTCGTATTTCCAGGGGATCCGCGGGGCGGTGTATTTTCCCGCCAGGGCCTACAATGCCTATCAGACCTATTCTCTTTTTGACGCGGCGGTGATCGACCGGGACTTCGGGTATGCGGAAAAAGCGGGCATCAATGCCCTGCGCATGTTTGTCAGTCCCGAATTCTGGGCGGAAGAACCGGACCTTTTCATGGAGCGCTTTGAACAGGTGATCGCGCTTTCGAAAAAGCACGGCATCCGGGTGATGCCCGTCCTGTTTGAGGACTGCGGCACGGACAATACGCCAGAGACCCGTAATTCCCGCGATCCGCATACCGCGATCTGCGTGTGCTCTCCCTGCCGTGCCGTGCAGGCGGATCCTTCCCGCTGGCCGGAAGTGTATCCGTTCATGGATGCCTTCTTTGCCCGCTATAAGGACGATGCGCGCCTGCTGGCCATCGAGGTCATGAACGAGCCGAACTTCCATAACGGCAACGTCCCGTTTGCCCAGCATGTGGTCCGCCGTGCCCGGGATTACGGCGGAAGCGTGCCGCTGACCATCGGCTGCATTACGCTGCATCATAATCTGTACTTCCCGGGATTGCTGGACATCTATCAGTTCCATGATAATTTCCCGTCCAGTCTGGAACACTTCCGCGGGGAACTGGAAAACGCGCGCCGTGTCCAGGAAGCGACGGGCATTCCCTGCTGGATCACCGAGTGGCAGCGCCTGCGCCTCACGGGCCCCGGCTGGGACAAGGCGGAGATCCCCGAAGAGGACAAGGTACCTGCGCTCCATACGCTGGCGGATGCGGTATACGGTTCCGGACTGGGCAACTTCTTCTGGTCCATGATGGTAAAGCCCGCCTACCTGATGGCACAGCGTCCGAACGGTACGTTCAACGGCCTGTTCCAGGAAGACGGGACGGTCTACAGCCAGGCAGATTACAAGACAGTGGCACACAGCGATGATGCGCCTGCGGAGACGCCGACGAACGCGCCCTGGTATTTGGAGGAATTAAAAGAGCGGTAAAAACCGAATCCTGCAACATTTGTGTTTACGGATGGCTTGCCATTTTGACAAGCCGTTTTTAATTTGCAGCTGATGAGAAGAAAAAGCCAGAATACACTAATGGGTTTCAAAGCTTACCAATACGTTTTTAACTTGCAAGAAGCTTGCCAATAACTTGCCAAATAGTTGGCAAACAATAGAAAAACTTGCCAAACTAAGATAAAACTTGCAAAACAAAGTAAAAAACCCTTGATAAGTTGCAAAACTATTGACAAAATTTGGAAAACTGAGCTATAATGTTGCCAAGCTGCAAAGGAGGATCGCAAGATGCAAACAGAAGAGCTGCGGACTCTGATCGAAGAGATTCAGCGTCATAAGACAGAAAAACAGACAATCGAACTGAAATCGGCACATGAAGGATTTCCGGGGAAATTATATGATACGCTTTCCTCATTTTCCAATCAGGATGATGGGGGAATCATGATCTTTGGCGTCAGTGATAAACCAAAATTCGAAGTAGTAGGTGTATATGATGCCGAAGAAACGCAGAGAAAGATCATGGAAGCATGTGATCAAATGGAACCGAAGGTCCGTGCGTTGATAACGATGTGTGAGATAGAAGAGCATATGGTCGTATCTGCAGAAATCCCAGGGGTTGATCATTCTCTTCGTCCGGTCTTCTACAGAGGTGTTGGCCGGATGAAAGGATCATATATCCGAGTCGGTGATGCAGATGAGCCCATGAGCGAATATGAGATATACAGTTATGAAGCATTCAGAAGAAGGACACGTGACGAGCTGCGAACGGTCGATCATGTGCGTCTGAACCTGTTTGATCAGGAAAGGCTTGCCAAATACCTGGATGAAGTCAAAGTGGAAAGAAAAAACCTTTCAGAGAATGTTGCGGATGAAGATATCCTTGAACTTATGGGAGTGACTTGCGAAGGCAAGCCTACGCTTGCAGGAATCATGACTTTCTCAAGATACCCGCAGACATATTATCCGCAGCTTTGCATTACGGCCGTCGCAGTCCCAGGCACGCAAATCGGTGATACCGATGTAGATGAAGCAAGATTTATAGATAACGCCAGGATTACGGGAGCAATTCCGGATATGGTTGAGGAAGCGGTTGAGTTTGTAAGAAGAAACAGCAGAACAAAAACGATCATCGGTAATGATGGAAAACGGAACGACAGGCCGGAATACCCTATAAAAGCAGTTCGTGAAGTGATTCTGAATGCGCTCGTGCACAGAGATTACAGTATCTATACAGAAAACACACCGGTCTCTTTGGAGATGTACAGAGACCGTCTGACGGTTAGAAGCAAGGGCGGACTATATGGCGGCGGATCGCTGAAACAATTAGGGAAAGGAAGACCAGAAACAAGGAACGCAGCACTTGCGAACATGCTGGAATTACTGCATGTTACAGAAAACCGTTATTCGGGTATTCCGACGATCATACGTGAGATGGAGACTGCGGGACTGCCGGAACCGGTGTTTGAGGTCAAAAGAGGGGACTTCATCGTAACACTAAAGAATAATATGTATGACCCGGCGGATGAGATCGATCGGACCGATCTCACGGCGGCATTGCTGCTGTTCTGCAGAACGCCGAGGACCAGAAAAGAAGTGACCGAGTTCGTTGGAAAATCCCGTTATTATGTGATGTCGACATTAATCCAGCCTATGATTGCTGCCGGAAAACTGGCATATACGATTCCGGATAAACCTCAGAGTCCGAACCAGAGAT
>JAFZPO010000021.1 GCA_017550305.1 Clostridia bacterium | reverse complement strand
TCGAGGGCGACGCCTGGAGCGGCGGCGACGCCTGGCGCTCCCCGGAGATCGTAAGCGAGCTCACCCGGTTCGTCCATGAGGGCGGGAGCCTCATCGGCGTCGCCGAGCCCACCGCCGCGCCGGGGGGCGATACCCGCTTCGCCCTGGCTCATGTGCTGGGCGTGGACGAGGACAGGGGGGAGTACGCCTGTCATCAGCCCTGGGCCTTCGATGCGGAAGACAGAGCGCCGTTCATGATCGCGGACGGAGCCCTTCACAGGACCGCGGGCATCCGCCTGACGGACCCGGACACCACGGTCCTGCGCGCCGAGGGCGTGACGCCCGTCCTCACTCTCCGCCGCTTCGGCAAAGGCAGCGCTGTGTACATGGGCGGCTTCACCTACAGCCCCGAAGCGGCGAGGATGCTCCTTGAGATGCTGCTTTATCTGACCGGCGCGGACGGGAAAATCGCGGGCCTGACCGACGATCCCCTGGTCGAGTGCGCCTTCTATCCCGCCGCGGGTGCCCTTGCCGTCATGAACAGCGCCGATGAAGACAAGTCTGTCACCGTCTCCCTGCCCTCCGGCCCGGTCCGGGTCGGCCTCAGGCCCCTTGAAACATTGTTCCTGGAGGTGCCGTCCGGGCAGGCCTGACAGGGTTTATGGTCGTTTCTGCATAAAAATCTGACGAAAAGTACCGGAAATGACCGCTTTTGACGGTTATAATGGTATAAACGGAACAAAAAACGGGAGGGGAGAGAATTGTCGGTAAGAGCGCGTGTTCCCGCGTCCGGTAAGAGGACCTTCGGCAGCTATATGGCCAGGTACTGGCCGCTGTATTCCATGCTGGTCCTGCCGATGGCCTTCTGCCTGCTGTTCAAGTACTGGCCGATGACCGGCCTTGTCATGGCGTTCAAGAATTTCAAGATGATGCGCGGCATCTGGGGCAGCGACTGGAACGGTTTCAAGAATTTCGAGTATCTGTTCAGCCGCAGCGAGTCCGTCGCCGTCATCCTGCAGACGCTCAAACTGAACCTTATGGACCTGCTCTTCGGGTTCACGATGCCGATCATCCTGTCGATCATGCTCAACGAGGTCCGCTCCAAGGCGTTCAAGCGGATCACCCAGACCGTGATCTACCTGCCCCATTTCCTGTCCTGGGTCATCATCGCGTCCCTGTTCATCATCCTGCTGCGCACCGAGACCGGCATGGTCAACATCATGATCGCGGGTACGGGCGGCAAAAAGATCCCCTTCCTGGAGGACAATGTGCTCTGGCAGGTGGTCTACGTCTTCATCGGTGTGTGGCAGTCCATGGGCTGGGGCACGATCATCTACCTGGCGGCGATCACGGGCATTTCCGCGGAATTGTACGAGGCCGCGACCGTGGACGGTGCGGGCCGGTTCGCCAAGATCTGGCACATCACCCTGCCCGGCATCCGCGGCACGATCGTCACCCTGCTCATCATGAACCTCGGGCGCATCCTCGGCTCGTCCTTTGAGAGGGTCAACTCCCTGAGCAATCCTTATGTGGTCATGAAGAGCGCGAACGTGATCTCCACCTATATCTACCGCGTCGGCCTGGCCAACGGCAAGTACCATTATGCGACCGCCATGGGGCTCTTCCAGAACGTGATCGGCGTGATCCTGATCCTGATCGCGGACCGGATCGCCAAGTCCCTGGGCGAGAGCGGCCTGATCTGAGGGGGTGGCAGCATGACAGTGAGAACCGACAGCGCCCGCGGCAGGCGGTCCATCCGGCAGTCCTGCGGCAGTACGGTCTTTGATATCGTCATCCACGTCATCCTCATCATCGTGGGGCTCATATGCCTGCTGCCCTTCCTGCACGTGGCGGCGATGAGCCTGTCCTCCAACGGCGCGGTCATCAGCCAGAAGGTCTTCTTCCTGCCGGTGGAGTTCTCCCTGGAGGGCTATAAAATGGTCCTGCAGGATCCGTCGATGATGCGCTCCCTCGGGGTCACGGTACTGGTCACCGCGGCGTTCACCGTCCTCGGCATGGTGCTGACGATCCTTGCCGCCTACCCCCTGACCAAGAAGGAGCTCAAGGGCCGCGGCATCTTCGGGTTCATGTTCATGTTCACGATGTATTTCGGCGGCGGCCTCATCCCCGAGTACCTGCTGATGAACGACCTGAAGATGCTGGACACCCTCTGGTCGCTGATTCTGCCCCTGTCCTTCAGCGCCTACAATATCATCATCCTGCGCGCGTTCATGCAGGCCTCGATCCCTGATTCCCTGGAGGAGGCGGCCTTCCTTGACGGCGCGAGCTACTGGGGCGTCCTGTTCCGTGTGGTGCTGCCCCTGTCCACGCCGGTGCTCGCCACGCTCTGCCTATTCTTCGCCGTCGGGCGGTGGAACGCCTACGGCGACGCCCTGTACTACCTGACCAGCTCCAGGAACTACCCCCTGCAGCTCAAACTGTACTACCTGATGGGCATGGCCTCGGACGCGGCCACCCTGGCCGAGAGCGGCAGCACCACATATGTGACGGGTGAGGTCATCAAGGCCACCTGCGTCATGTTCGCTACGATCCCCATCATCATCCTGTACCCCTTCCTGCAGCGCTATTTCGTGACCGGGATCATGATCGGCGCCGTCAAGGGCTGAACACCGTATTTTCGCGGCGAAAGGCCGCGGGATAATATTTTAAGGAGGGTCTCAACTATGAAGAAAGCGTTATCCATGCTCCTGGTGCTCATCATGGTCCTGTCCATGGCGGGCATCCAAGCCCTGGCCGAGGATCAGGTGGGCTACACCGCTTCCGGCGCCAAGGTGATCACCTACGGCGAGCAGATCGAGCTCAAGGTGCCGATCTATCAGCGCAACGGCATCAAGGATCCGATCGAGGACAACTACTGGACCCACTGGGTACAGGAGAACTTCGGTGACAAGTACAATATCAAGGTCACCTACATCCCGATCTCCCGTACCGACGAGGTCAACGACTTCACCCTCAAGATGGGCTCCGCGGATACCGCGCCCGACATGATCTTCCACTACGACAACCCGCAGCTGCTGGCCTACATCGACCAGGAGTTCGTGGCCGAGATCGACGAGGACATGGTCAAGGAATTCATGCCCGATTACCTCAGCTACGTGGGCGAGGCCGCCTATGACGCCGGCAAGTACAACGTCGGCGGCAAGAAGGTGCAGATGTACTTCCCCGCCGCCCGCGACAACGCGGACAACTGGGCGACCATCATCCGCGCCGACTGGCTCGAGAAGGTCGGCAAGGAGATGCCCAAATCCGTCGAGGAGTACCTGGACGTACTGCGCGCCTTCCGTGACGCCAACCTCGGTGGCGACTACACCATCCCCGCCACCCAGGGCCTGCCCAGCACCACCGGCATGCGCGCCGACTCCTACCGCACCGGGCACACCGATCCCCGCGAGATCGCCATCTACTCTGACCTGCAGGTCGTGTCCCTGGACTGGGAGCCCATCAAGAAGAACTACCGCGTGCTCAACACCATGTACAACGAGGGCCTGATCTCCAAGGAATTCGCCCTTGATGCCGACGGCAGCCAGGCAAAGTCCGACTTCGTCAACGGCAAGGCCGGCGTGTACGGCTTCTATCTGTCCTCCAACAGCGACGTAATCTCCACCCTGATGGAGAACTGCCCGGACGCCAAGCTGGCGATCCTGGACGCCCGCTCCGGCGTGCCCGCGGGCGAGACCCTGTACGACTACCAGGCGGACCCGATCGGCATCTCCACCGGCATCACCGCCTACTGCAAGCATCCCGAAGCCGTGATGATGTACATCAACTGGATGGC
>JAFZPO010000002.1 GCA_017550305.1 Clostridia bacterium | reverse complement strand
TGTCCCATACGCAGGATGAACATGGTCACAATCGTCGGCAGTATACAGGGAATGGATACATGAATGATCTTCTGCCAGCGGGAAGCACCGTCCACGGTAGCTGCCTCATACAGCGCAGTATCCACGCCTGCCAGCGCCGCAATATAGATGATCGCATTCCAGCCCATGTTCTGCCACACATTGCTCAGCACGTAAAGCGAGCGGAAATACCGTTCCGACTCCATCAGCGGGATCGCCTTGAGCCCCACCATCTGCATGATGATATTGAACACACCATACCGCTCATCGCAGAAGAGCTTCAGCATACTTACCACGACCACGATGGAAAGGAAGTACGGGATATAGGTGATGTTCTGCAGCAGTTTGCGGTAGCGGATACTGTTGATCTCATTGAGCAGCAATGCCAGGAAGATGGGTGCCGGGAAGCCGATCGCCAGGCAGCCCAGGTTGATCGCCAGCGTATTCCAGATCGTGCTCCAGGCATAGTATGAGGAAAAATACCGGCTGAACTGCTTCAAGAGCGGCTCTGCCCAGGGGCTGCCCCAGATTCCTATCCTCGCCTTATAGTTCTTGAAGGCCATCTGGATGCCGAACATGGGGACATAGCAGAAGATGATGTACCATGCCAGGGGTATCAGCAGCAGTGCGAGCAGCTGCCAGTGACCCAGAACATGCTTTGTGAAGCGATGTCCCAATGTATTGCGGTGAGATGATGTCAGGGACATGATATGCCCTCCTTGCTTTTAAAGAAATGCGGGGAGAAGACGTCTCCTCTCCCCGCATACATCGGGTCTAATCAGGTATTATTCCAGATAGGAATCCAGGCGCTCCTGGTAGATGGAAACCCACTCGTCAAGGCCCATATCGTTCAGGGTCTTCACATAGGTATCCCACTCATCGAAGCTCATCTCGCCGCGGATCATGCGGGCGGCGCAGGAGTTCGCGTAGGTGTTGATATCCGTATCCAGGATCTGCAGACGCTCGTTGGTATCGGCATCAAACAGGGGCGCGGCGTACAGCAGGTAATCCATGTAGGGATCCAGTGCAGCCTGGGCGGCCTGCGTGGTGGGAGAGCAGACGGCGATGCAGTTGCGGTCATTCAGATACTGGGGAGAACCGCCGCCGGGCCAGATGGTGAACTGGGCGATGGTGGGACCAGAGCCGTTGGGATTGTTCAGGATGCCGTCAACGTATACGGGATAGCCGTTCTCATCACGGGTCCAGGTCTTGCCTTCGATGCCGTAGCGCATGAAGTAGGAACCTTCTTCGCTGAACAGATAGTCGACCCAGCGCAGGGCTGCTTCGGGATACTCGCAGTCGCAGGTAATGGCGAACGTGCCCATGTCACGGCCGACGGGGCCGCTCTGGACGTAGATCTTATCGCTCTTGCCGGACATGGGAGCGATGCCGATGTAGTTGGTGGAATCGAAGGCGTCATCCGCCTGGTTGAAGAAGATACCCATCATCTGGCCGCTCATCTTGGCGTTGAACTTGGCATACTCCTGCGTGAAGATGTCGGGATCCAGATAACCGGCTTCATACATCTTGTTGCTCCACTGGAGCACTTCCTTGAACGCATCGCTGGTGAGCCAGCAGGACAGGGTCTTGCCGTCTTCGCTCAGGTTGAGTTCCTGACCGAACTGATACTGCAGGCCGAACATGCCGACCACGGTATCGAACCACATGTTCAGGTCGGAAGCAGCGATCGGGATCTCGTCCGCTTCGCCGTTGCCGTTGGCATCATAGTTCTTGAAAGCCGCAAGGACAATCTCCAGCTCTTCAAAGGTAGTGGGGACGCCAAGTCCGCAGGCTTCGAGCCATGCAGTGTTGCACCAGATCTTCTCGGTACGGGCAGCGTTGACGGCGATGATGGCAGCCAGCGCATAGATATGTCCGTCAGGCGCAGAGATGCGGCCTTCGATGTCAGGATACTGCTGCATCAGGGCGTAGTAGTTGGGAGCATACTCGGGGATCAGGTCTTCCAGGGGAATGAGGACTCCGTCAGCACCGTACTTGATAATCTCGGTGCCGGACAGGCCTGCTACGACCAGCATATCCGGAAGTTTGTCGGGGCTGGCGAACATAAGGCCCTTGTTCTCATCATAGCCCTGGGACGGCACCTGCTGGAAGTCCAGCGTGATGCCGGTCATCTTCTGGTATTCCTGGAAGAAATCCATCGTGGGCCAGTCCGCATGGATGGCGCCCTGCTTACCGAAAATAGACAGCGTGATGGGTTCCTTTACGATAGGAAGCTCGCTTTCCATGTTCAACACGTCTGTACTTCCCGCCATTGCGACGAGAGGCAGCAGGCACATTGCCAGGACCAAACACAGCAGTTTCTTCATGTTTGATGTCACCTTCGCTTTCTTTTCAGTTAAATTGGTGCTTTTTGGACATTTCCGCGTCCAGGATGACATCATCATACTATGTACACACGTGTTTGTCAAGCATGTAATCTGAGAAATATTTATTTTTTCTTGTTAATAACCCGTTATTTTCCGTTCATGACTGGTAACATGCATGCTTTTTATATTGCAGAATACACACGTGTCACTTTTCAAGGCGAGGTCAGGGAATATCTTCCGCGGCTGACTATTGAGATTTTCCCGCCTAAGTGGTATGATTTTCTTAAATGGAATGAAGCTTTCCCCTATCCTCATAATCCAAATCCGCTTCACAGAAAGGCAAACGACGATGAAAGACTATGCATCTGCGTTCAAGGGAATCTACCCGGCACTGCTGACCCCGTTCGACTCCGAATACAGGATCAATGAAAAGGCACTCCGCCAGCTCGTAAAGATGAACCTGGACAAGGGCGTCCAGGGCTTCTATGTCTGCGGCAGCACGGCGGAAGCGTTCATGCTTTCCGTGGAAGACAGGAAAAGGATCCTGGAGATCATCGCCGACGAGAACGCGGGCAAGGCAAAGATCATCGCGCACATCGGCACGATCAGCCAGCTGCAGGCGATCGACCTCGCAAAGCATGCGCAGGCGAACGGCGCGGACATGGTCTCATCGATCTGCCCGTTCTATTACGGGTTCCCCTTCAAGGACCTAAAAGCCTTCTATTACACTCTGGCGGACAGCGTCGACCTGCCCGTGCTGGTCTACTATTTCCCGGCGAACTCCGGCGTGAAGTTCACGCTCGACATGGTCGAGGAGTTCCTGTGCGACGAGCGCTTCGCGGGCGTCAAGTTCACGAACAACGACTTCTTCATGCTCCAGCAGATCAAGGCGCATTATCCCAAGGCTGTCGTACTCAACGGCTATGACGAAATGTTCATGTGCGGCATCAGCATGGGCGCCGACGGCGGCGTCGGCAGCACGTACAACTTCATGGCGGAAAAGTACCTGGGCATTATTGATGCCATGGAGAAAGGCGACATCAACGGCGCAAGGAAGCTCCAGTACGAAGCCAACGCGATCCTCGCAAAGCTCATGAAGTACGGAATCATGCCCGCCGAGAAAGCGGTCCTCGAAATGATGGGCATCCCGATGGGCAACTGCCTGAAGCCCTTTGCCGAGGTCAGCGAGGAAGCCAGGAAGGATCTCCGCGAGACGCTGCTCGCGAACGGCTGCGCGCTGTAAGCGCAGCCGGCAGACTGCCGTAAAAGTACAATTACCGCGCTCCCCCTGAATGGCACCAATCCGGCGTCTGCTTCAGGGGGAGCAGTCACAAAAAGATCCCGCGGGAGGTGTTATATGAGCATGACCAGAAGGATGCTTGCGCTGCTGCTCTGCATGACTGTCTTCTTCACTGCGCCGGCGTTTGCGGAAACTGCACAGGAGACGATCCCCGGCTGGGCGGAGGATTCCCCCGCCATGGCATCGATCACCGCGTATGTCGCTGCCGTTACGGATGCAGCCTCTCCCGACTATATCGCGCCGGCGGACAGGATCGCAGTATTCGATTTTGACGGCACGCTGTACGGAGAGCGCTTCCCGACCTATTTTGACACTCTCCTTTTCCTGCACCGTGTGCTGCATGACGAGACCTGCGTATCCCCCGAGGAAGTCCTTTCTTATGCTGCGGCATATGAGACCGCGCTGGCCAACGGCGAGCCCGAACCGGATTTTCCGCGTTCCACCGCGCAGATGGCAGCCGAGGCCTTCAAGGGCTTTACCATAGAGGAATACCGCGCATACATCCGTGAATTCATGGGCACGCCCGCGCAGGGCTTTGAAGGAATGACTTACGGGGAAGCTTATTTCGAGCCCATGGTCGCCCTGGTCCGGTATCTTACTGGGCACGGGTTTACCGTGTTCATCAGCAGCGGTTCCGAGCGCGCGCTGGTGCGTGAGCTCACAGAGGGCGCCCTGGATGAGTGGATCCCGCCGTACCGCGTGATCGGGAGCACCTTCTCGCTCGAAGCGACGAACCAGGGCTCCAAGGCCGGCAGGAGCTATAATTTCCAGCCGGATGACGAAGTCCTGCTGGAGGGCAATCTCACGGTCAAGAACCAGAAGACCAACAAGGTATTCTCGATTGTCGACGAGATCGGCAAAGTGCCCGTTCTCGTGTTCGGAAACAGTTCGGGTGACCTGGCCATGGCGGAATACTGCATTCAGCATGGCGGCCGCGCCTACATGCTGCTCTGCGACGATCTAGATCGCGATTACGGTGATCTTGAGACAGCGGAAGCCTTTGCCGCCGAATGTGTGAAGACCGGCTGCGAAACGGTCTCTATGCGCGATGAATTCACCACGATCTATGGAGAAGGCGTGTATCTGACGGAGGAAGCGCTGGATCCGGCCGCGTGATCTTCTTCAGGCATTGACAAACTGCGTATAATATTCATGGACAGGAGCTGCCTCCTGTCCATGAGATCTTTTTTTAAACAGAGGAGGAAGACCCGTATGACGAAGCGCGTAGTATCCATGGTCCTGGCCGTACTGCTGTTCCTGTCGGCAGTTCCTGCCCTGGCGGAAAGCCTGACTGTCAATCTGCTGCAGAGCCTGAATCCCGATGATTGGCCGGTCACCATGTGGGTATATACCGAGAACAAAGGCAAGCTGAACGTGCGCAATGAGCCGAAAGCCGGCAGCAAGGTGCTCGAACAGGTCGATTACGGTTCTGAGCTCACTGTCCTGGGCCTGGTCGCCAACGACACCAACTGGGCGATCGTCCAGCACAAGAAAGGTACGAACGGCATCGGCTATGTCATGACCCGTTATCTGGCCAATCACCGTCCCAGCGACACGGACAAGGTCGCCCGTGAGAACGAGAAGAAAAAGAACCAGGAAGAGCTTGACCGCCAACAGAAGTCTTTCCGTACGGTCGCTGAGCCCTTCATGATCGCCGCGCGTCCCGCGCGTGCTTCCGGCTGGGTCAACTTTCGCAACGGTCCCGGTGTTGCGGCTGCGCGCAACGATACGCTCCCCGGCGGACGTGAGCTGAAGGTCATCGGCGAGACCGACAAATGGTGGCAGGCCGTCGATATGGAGACCGGCACTACCGGTTTCGTCAGCAAGAACTATGTGACCGTGCTGGCCAAGGCCGTCCCGCCCGAGAAGCAGCAGATGGGCAAGCTGAACGTGAACGGCGAGTTCACCCTGCAGTGCCTGCTGCCGGAAGGCTATTCCATGCAGATGATCAACAGCATGGGCACCGCGATCACCGCGTTCATTTCCTCACAGGATGCCGAGAAGCCCATCCTGCAGCTCTCCATCGTCTTTGATGAACTGTATGCGGACGTCGACCGTATGAACGACCTGACGGATGAAGACCTCAAGATCCTCGAGGATTCCTTCACCGAAATGAACGACGTGGATATCAGCTACCTGTTCACTTCCTACGGCACCAAGCTGCTGGTCGCCAAAGAAGTGGGTGACGATACCGACTTCGTGGACTTCTTCTCCGTATACAAGGGATACTCCATCGAGTTCGTCATGACCGTGAATCCCCAGGCCAAGAACCAGGCTCTGAATGATACGCAGATCCAGATGTGCGTTGATTTCCTGAGCGAGCTGGACTTCGTGGGTGCCATGTAATCCTGGATCTTTCACAACCATATTTTTCGAAGCGCCTTTTCCCAATGCCGGGAAAAGGCGCTTCGCTTATACTCGCAAATCTCTATTCTTATATTCCCTTTACCAGACGGAAAAACGCTTCCATCTCTGCTTTATGCTTTCCCCTGCACACGATATGATGGTTATTGATGGGATCTGTCAGGAAGTATGAGAAGTCATCCAGCCCGATCCGCACCTGGGTGCGGCAGAGCATGTCGCTGAATGGCGTTTCCAGGATCTGGCCCTCCTGCGCATAGAAGCGGGACAGATCGCCCGCGCATTTGAAGATGGTACAGTCGCCTTCGGCAAATACACCCTGCACCGCCGCGCCGATACCGGATTCAAAATGCGTGTTGAGGCAGTAAGACCTGAGCATGTTCGTCGGCACCGTGCAGTGCGCGAACGTGGCGCATTTCGCCCGCGTATCGAAACGGCTCGGATTGCACATGAACATGGGTTCTCCCGTGACGCTGCCCAGCACTGCCATGGACAGCAGCGCCGGCATATCCCCCTCACAGGCGCCGTATATCCCGAGGTCATTCAGGATGGACAGGCCCAGGCACCCGGTGGTGTGCACGCTGTCAAGCAGGTCAAAGCAGCGGACGGATACGCCGCACAGCGCGTATTTGTCCACCAGGCGCCGGAAAGCGCCATACACGTATAATGCCTTTTCGATCTCTTCCGGCGGGAATGCCTGCTTTTTGAAGGCTTCCGTATATTCGTTCTCCGCATAGCTGTTCTTCGCGATCTCTTCCAGCAGTTCTTCCATGGGAATGGAAACGAACCCCAGCCCGAGCTTTTCCATCACCGCTTCCGCGTCATAATCGCTTGCGATCAGCCAGTCCGACGGCGCACCGATGCATCCGAGCTTCTTTCCGCGCAGCGCGTTGAGTCCCCTGTGCGCATTCCGCAGCGCCTTGATCTGCGAAGCGATCTCCTGAAGGTCTCCGTGCAGGATCCGGCCGTGACCGCCGTGTCTGTTCAGATAGCTCAGTATCTCCATGGACGCCGCCAGCGAGTTGGATTCCCCGCTGGTAAGGATATAGCAGGGGCGCTCCTTCAGCTGTTCGAACACCTTAAGAAAGTATCCCTCGCTGCCGCCGGACGCGACATACAGCAGCGCAAAGTCATCCGCCAGGTATTCATCCAGTCCGACCCTGCGCAGTTCTTCTCCAAGAGCCTCGCCCACGGCATGGATATATTTGTCCATCCGTTCATCTGTCACCTGGGACAGGGGGCTGCGGATCTGATAGAAATCAATCATTCTTATCCCTCGCAATCTGTATTCATCTATCTGCGAATCCTTTTTAAGTTTTCTGCAAATAGAAAACTTTCGCACCATGCCTTGGTATCTCAGTCGATACGCATTCCTGAAGCTCTTCTGTCTCGCCGCTCCAAAGTTCCGTTGCCCTGAACGCTCTCCCACACAGTTCCAGTTCTTCCAACAGGATCATGAAATGAGCATCCGCTTCTCCTGCATTAAAGGCCGCGATATAGGAACCGCCTTCGCAGTCGTCCGCAGTCCATACGATAAACTCGCTTCCGTCCGAATGTCTTCTGAATGCCTGCCGGGCGTTCCTTGAATTACGGTGCATTCTCAATACGCCCTCGTTTGTGATGAGCTTCATCGTAAATTCATCAAAACCCGTCATTTCCCCGCCGATGATCAGCGGGGAGCGCATGATGCTCCACAGGGTCATCATCGTGACCTGTTCATTCTCGGTAAAAGCAGTCCGGTTGTTCTTGTCATAATCCTGCCTGATCGGTCCGATGGGCAGCATGTCCGCGTCCGGATAATGCCCGTCTCCAGCATGCATACTCCATTTCTCCGCGCGTTCAAACATCGCGTAGAGAAGCTTCCAGTCGTCCCAGAAGTCATCCGTGATACGCCACATGTTCGCGACCTGTTTGTACAGTTCCGCCTTTTCAAGCAGCGCAGGCCCGGGCGAGAGCGAAAGGATCATCTCCCTTCCGCAGTTTTCCAGTGCTCTAGCGATCATGAGCAGTTCTTCTTCCTCGTGCGGAAGCTCCCTGCAGATATCGTCGCACTTGATGAAGTCCACACCCCACTGCGCGTACATCTGAAAGATGGAATCGTAGTATGCCTGCCCGGCCTCATTGGCCTTTGCCCCGTACATATCGGGATTCCATACGCAGATGCTATTGAACCGTGCCGCATCGCGGGCAGTCTTATCCGTTCCGAGCACCGGACAGTTCCCGTGGACCGCCTGGCGCGGGATCCCGCGCATGATATGGATCCCGAATTTCAGGCCCAGGGAATGCACGTATTCCGCAAGAGGCGCAAAGCCCTTATTCCCCGCAGCCGAAGGGAACCGGTTCGGGGCGGGAAGCAGCCTTCCATACTCATCCATGCACAAGTCCGCAAACGGCCTGTATGCATGACTGGTCGCACCGGGTTCATACCACTGTATGTCAACGACCACATATTCCCAGCCGTATCTGCTCAGGTTCGCGGCCATGAACCCGGCATTCTGACGCACTTCCTTCTCGGTCACGGCAGCGCCGTAGCAGTCCCAGCTGTTCCATCCCATCGGTGGTGTCTGCGGTCTCAGCATACCAAACCCCTTCTCTGCAGATCGATATCCATTTGCATATATTTTTGCTATTACTTACAGGATCTATTATACAGGGTGTCAGGAGATTGCGCAAAGCAATTATGCAGCCTTCCCCGCAGAGCATACGGACCGTCAGGAACGAATCCTTTTCAATTCACAAATGATAGTATATAATGATTTCAACATCCGACCCGGAAGGAGCCAGAACATATGGATTATGCATACAGTGCGTTTATAAGCTACCGCCATCTGCCTGATGATATGGCAGCGGCAAAGGCTGTTTTACGCGCAATCGAGACCTTCCATATTCCCCGGGATATTCAGAAAAAGGTCGGCGTAAAGAAGCTGAAGCGCTGCTTCCGTGATCAGGACGAACTGCCGCTGGCGGATGACCTGGGGTCAAGCATCGAGAAAGCACTGCGTGAAAGCGAATACCTGATCGTCATCTGCACTCCGGATCTCCCGGAATCGAAATGGTGCTGCCGCGAAGTCGAGTATTTCATCGAGCTGGGCAGACGGGACAAGATCATCCCAGTCCTGGTCAAAGGCGAGCCCAGCGAGAGTTATCCCCCGCAGATCACCTATGAAGAAACCGAGCACGGCCGGGAGGAGATCGAGCCCCTGGCTGCGGATATCCGGGGGAATCTCGGGAAAAAGCTGAAAACAGAAAAGCTGCGGATCATTGCCCGCATGCTGAACCTTGACTTCAACGATCTGAAAAAGCGTGAAAGGGAACGCGCGCTGCGCAGGGGCCTGGTATTCGTTTCCGCAGTCCTTGCAGTCGTGATCGCCTTCGCAGGCTATGCCCTCTACCAGAACCGGCTGCTGACGGCTGAAAGGAACGCCACCACGCGCAACGCGACCGAGCTCCTGCTTGAGGAATCCGTGCGTTCCACCACGGAGGGCGAGATGGGCATAGGCCTGTCCTATGCTCTGAAGGCATACGAAGACAGCCGCATCTTTGAGAATGAATATGACGCAGCCGTCTTCGCCGCGCTGGAAGCGGCCATGTATCCGGAGATGTATTCCCAGATCGGGACGCTCAAGGATAACGGGATCCTGCACCGCTGGGCCGCGCTCAGCAATGACGGCAAGCTGATCGCGTGCCGCCAGTCGGATGACAGCCTGATGGTCTACAGCTCCGTGACCGGCGAGAGGCTATATACGATCAAGAATGCTCTTGCCCGTTGGAAGACCGGCAGGGATATCTCCCCGGACAGCAAGTATGTCTGCCAGCTCTCAGACGTTACCATCCGGCTGTATAACAGCGCAGACGGAACGCTGGCCCTGTCGACCCAGGTGCCGGACGGCTGGGAGATCGAATATAAGAGCCTGACCTCAAGAAACGAGATCCCTGTCATCCGTACCGAGGACAAAGCCATCGCCCTGTTTGATCCGTTCACCCAGAAGCTGACCATGCTCGACGATATCCATTTCGAATATGCCACGGCCTGCGTCGAGATGCACCGCTCCGGCCTGATGGGTGTCTTCTATGACGGGGGCGATACAACATACATGGTGGATCTTGAGAAACAGGCCATCGTGAAAGTCCTTCCCGCAAAGGTATTTGATCTGCTGGGCGGGTATACAGATGATCAGCTGTATTTCCAGTACTGGGACGGCGCAGACATTCATTTCCTGCGCTGGGACACGCTGGAAGAAGTCCGGGTACTGGATGACGCAGACGCGCTTTCCCCGGACGGAAAGACATTCGTATCGACCAACTCCTATAATGGCTTTTCCGTGGGCGATGCCGAGACGGGCGAGATCCTGTGGACGTCCGGGCATGATTATGCTCACAACGTGTACTCAGTCTACTTCTGGAACAATGACACCATCATCGCCAGTCACGGCGAGGTACAGATCTACAACGTGAAGACCCAGGAAATCCTTTACGATTCCGGCACGGACCAGCTTACCTACGGTCTTGACTTTGCCGCAGGCCGCCTCGTCATGGCGCTCAGGTCCGGCGGGTGCCTCGTAAATCTCCTGCCCGCGGAAGAGGACATCGTCCCGCATCTGGAAATGGTGACCAGAAACGATATTACGGAAGAAGACATGTACGGGATCACCGACTGCTTCCCGCTTGCCGGCCAGTGGGAAGGCTCAAACTACTATCTCAATCTCAACGGCGAATTCTTTACGATCGAGCTCCCCGAGCCTGGACTGGTCTATATCTGGCACGACCAGGAATTCATCCTGCATCCTACCAGGGGCATGGGCAATCCCTTTATCTATGTCTCCCCCGACGGCCAGTGGCAGGCCATGATCCGCGGTGAAGAAGTAGATATCTTCCGTGCCCAGGAAGACCCTGAGCCCGTCATGACGATCCCCGGGAACGGTTACAACCGCCTGTGCGCGGGCTTCTACGGCAACACGATCGCGCTTGGCTCCTATGTCGAGAACCTGGTGCTGTATGACCTGATCTCGGGCGAATGTATCGGCACTGTCAAGACAGGCGCCATGTGCGCAGACATCCAGTTCTCCCCGGACGGGAAGCACGTGATGGCGCTGTCCGCCATGGCAGCCCAGGCAACAGTCGCGAACACTGATAACCTCGCGGTCGTCATGCGCATCCCGGTCACGGACATCTATCAGTATGCGTCGATCTATGTCGGCTTCAACGAGGACGGCTCTGAGGCGATCGTGCTCTATCCCGACGGGCATTCGGATGTCGGGCTCATGTACCAGGGTCTGGATACGCTGGTCGAAAGAGCCAAGCGCTATATGTAACAATCGTTTCCATGTTTTCCAACAGTGTCTGCGGGGTAAGGCTCCTATGGAACAGGTCAAATACACAAAAACAGTTCCCGTGATCGGCGCATACGATGTCGTGATCTGCGGCGCAGGCCCTGCCGGATGGGTCGCGGCGGTCAGCTGTGCGCGCCGCGGGAAACACACCGCGCTCATTGAAAGCCTCGCGTTCCCGGGCGGCGGAGCGGCCATGACCTATGTCGCGCCCATCTGCGGCGTATTTCACGAGGAAACGCGCATGCTGCACGGAATCGGCTGGGAATTCGTGCAGGGGCTGATCGCGGCAGGCGCCGCTCGTGTGGAACATGCGCCGCCTGAGGTCCCGATCGGGCCGCATAACTACCGCGGCAATGTCTCCTATCATCCCGAGTACTACAAGCTGCACTGTGCGGAAATGCTGCGCAGGGCCGGGGTCGAGATGTTCACGAACTGCCGTGTGATCGACTGCGACTGTGAAAACGGGCATGTGTCCCGCGTATACTTTGCCGGGAAGAACGGTATTGAGGCGCTGGACTGCGCGCATGTGATCGACGCGACCGGCGACGGCACGCTCGCAAAGCTCGCCGGCGTGCCCATGCTCGATAACGACAATCTCCTGCCCATGAGCCTGTGCTTCCTGCTGGAAGGCGCGGATACCTCGACGCCTCTGCTCGGCGAGTATATCCATCATGACGGAAGGACCTTCAACGGCAGCAACCCGGTCATCCATGACTATCTGATCGAGTACGGCAGAAAGCATCCGGAGCTCCCACAGTTCGGCGGTCCGTGGTTCGTGTCGCTGATCAAGGGAAGCCTGCTTTCCGTGGTCATGACCCGCCGCCGCGGCGACGGTGCCGACCGTGAGCAGCTCACAAGGACAGAGCTCCTGCTGCAGCGCGACGCCTTCGCGCTGGTGGACGCACTGCGGGAGGGGTTCCCTGAGTTCAGGAATGCTGAGATCGCCGCGATCGCGCCTATGGCCGGGATCCGCGAGACAGGCCGCATCCGCGGCGTGCACACGCTCACGCAGGAGGAAGTGCTCGAAGCAAAGTCCTTCGATGATGTCATTGCGTGGTGCGCGCACCCCATGGACTTCCATTCGCCCATCGATAATTCCCAGCGCCTTATCCCCCTGGAAAAGCCCGCGCCGATTCCCTTTGAGACCGTGATCGCGCCAGGCTTTGACAACCTGTACGCGGTAGGCCGCTGCTCGTCACTGACCGGCGGCGCATACGCATCCGCCCGTGTCCAGGCCACCTGCATGATGATGGGCGAGAACGCCGCAAAGCATATCCGATAAAGTAAAGCGGATCATTAATAGGACTCGGGAACGATCCTGAGTCCTATTGAATTGCTGTGAAACTGTAAGTCCTGTTATCCCTTCATGCCATCCAGCCGCCTGTAGAGTTCCAGATATGATGCGTACCGCTGGTCATATATCTCAGCGTTTCGAGGCTCCGGCTCAAAGGGCGTATCCGTGGATACAAACCGTTTCACTGTTTCATTCAGGTCCGGATACAGGCCGCAGCCTGCGCCTGCCAGCATCGCGCAGCCCAGGCCCGTCGCTTCACCTTCGGAAACCGCACAGATTGGGTGCCCGGTAATGTCCGCCTTGATCTGCATCCAGAGCGGGCTCTTTGCAGCTCCGCCCACAGCCCTGAGAAGGCTCTTTTCCGGCAGCGCACTGCCGGCTGCTTCCAGGTTATGGCGCAGTGCATATGCGGCGCCTTCCAAGACTGCCCTGGCCATGTCCCCGCGTGTCTTGCTGTAATCGAGCCCGAAGAAGACGCCCTTCGCTTCGGGATCCCATATGGGCGACCGCTCACCGGCCATGTACGGGAGGAAGATCAGCCCGTTTGCCCCGGGCGGTGACGTCTCCGCTGCCGCGGTCAGTTCTTCGAGTGCGTTCTCAGGGCATGCGCCGGCGGGATACATGACCTTCGCCAGCCACCGCGCAAGCCCTCCGCCGCCGACTGTGCCTCCCTGCAGCAGGTGCATTCCGGGCACCACATGCCGGCTGTAAATCAGGCCTCTGGCAGGCCGGAACGCTTCCAGGCATATGCTCATTCCCCCGGCACTGCCGCTCTGCTCATGCACGGCACCCGGTTCGATCACGCCCGCGCCCAGCGCGCCGCAGGCCGCGTCCAGTCCGCCCGCGATGACCGGTATGCCCTCTGCAAGGCCCGTCTCTTCAGCGGCCTTCCCGGTCACCGTCCCCACGACCTGCGTGCATGCGCACAGTGCGGGAAGGATGTCCGGATCGATCCCGAGCTCTTCCATGAGGGACGTGTCCCAGGCATCCTTCTCAAGCTGATAAAAGCCCCAGCCGTATGCCTGGCAGTTGTCATGCGTGAAGGCGCCCGTCAGCTTATAAACGATATAGCCGTTGCTGGTCAGGATATGCCGGATCTTTGCAAAAGTTTCCGGCAGATGCTCCCTGATCCACAGTACCTTTGGAAGTGTGTAATAGGGCTCAAGCGGGTTCCCGTTATTGGCAAAGAACTGCTCCTCAAGGCCTTCCTTTTTAAGGCATACGCACTGTTCTGCCGCGCGCGTGTCATACCAGATCGGCACGTTGCAGAGCACCTGCCCTGCCACGTCCAGGCACACCGGTGTCCAGCTGATGCCGTCCATCCCGATGGCAGCGATCTCTTTAGAATCTACGCCTGCATTGCGCAGGAGTGCGGGCAGTGTCTCACAGATTCCATTCCACCATAATGCGGGATCCTGTTCCGCCCAGCCCGCATGCAGCGTCACGGTCGGATAGGAACAGTTCGCAATATGCTTCTGTCCGGTCTCATGGTCGAGCAGGAGCATTTTTGCTCCAGAAGTCCCGATGTCCAGGGCCAATAACCAGCGTTTCATAAATAGCCTTTCTGGCTGTATGGGATACAGCCACGAGCGCCTGAGTTGACGCATGCTTTCCGTTGCATTAGAATAGTGTCCGGTATCTTCGATTATCCATGCTGACGATTCTTTGAGGGGACTGTTTATGCGACGTATCTTCCGCTCTGTTCTGTGCTGCTTACTCTGCCTGTTGCTGGCGGTGTCTTTCCTTGCGCCGTCTTCAGCCCAGGCGGAATATGACTCAAAGCATCCGGAACGCCTGAAGCCGGAGGACATCAAGGGTACTGCCTGTATCCTCATCGAAGGGTCAACGGGTGAAGTCCTGTTTGAAAAAGAGGCTGACAGGCGCATGTTCCCCGCCTCGACGACGAAGATCATGACCGTGCTGCTGGCACTGGAGCTCTGCAAAGACCTCGATGAGATCACGGTGATCGACGGTGAGTGCAACGCGAATGCTGTCAGGAAGAATCTGAACGCGAGCGCGACGGTCATGGGGCTTCTGGAAGGCGAAAGGGTCACGGTACGGGACCTGCTCTACGGAACGATAATGCGCTCGGGCTGCGACTCCGCCATCGCGATCGCAAAGCACATCTCCGGCACCGAGGAAGCATTCGTCGAACTGATGAACGAAAAGGCACAGGTGCTCGGCCTGACAGGCACGCACTATGTCAATTCCCACGGCCTGCACAATGTCATGCACTATACCACGGCGCGCGATCTCGCGGCACTCGCCTTTTATGCCATGCAGAATGAGACCTTCGCGCAGATTGCCGGCACCTATTCCTGGCGCATGTCCGCTACCAACATGCATAAGCAGCGTACGGTCTATACCCGGCACCGCATCATGCACAAGAAATGGAATGACGAAACCAACTCGTATTACTATAAATATATCACAGGAATCAAATCCGGCACAACCAATGAAGCGGGATACTGCTATGTGGGCTCCGCC
>JAFZPO010000114.1 GCA_017550305.1 Clostridia bacterium | reverse complement strand
GGATGCCAAGCTCATCCTGTGCTTCCAGAGAAAAAAGCAATACTCTGTCGCCGCCGAGCTGGTCAATGGAAAGGATCCGTCCGCCGGTCAGATGCTTTCGGAGAAGCATACAGAAAACAGGTGGCTCGGCAGGATTGACAAACTGTGCTTCCGTCAGATGCGCGCGCGCCATCCCGGGCGCGGCGGAGAGCAGCAGCCTGCAGCCCTTTCCATTGCTGCGCAGGCTCAGCAAAAGCATATCTTTTTCAGGCTGGCTGACGCGTTCTATGCGCGCGCCTGCCAGCATGGCATTCAACTCACGCGCGACAAAGCCGAGCGTCAGACCATCTAATGGCATCGAATAATCACCCATTTATATATTATCACAAAAAACACGCCGCGAAAAGCGGCGCAGGGAGAATAATGCGGGCATTTGTGAGACGTTAGCTGCTGAGCGGGAATAATTCATAAAAAAAGCGGGAAGAGCGTTCTTCCCGCAAAGAAAAGATAAAGGATTAATACTCGGGCTCCAGCAGACCGAGGTTGCCGTCTTTGCGCAGGTACAGCACATTGGTCTGGTCGGTCTCGATATTGATAAATACGTAGAAACTGTGGCCCAGCAGTTCCATCTGCAGGATGGCATCTTCCACATGCATGGGGCGCGTAGTGTAAGTCTTGGTACGTACCACCTTGCGCTCTTCCTGTGAGGGTGCTTCCTCGATGAACTCGGGGGTAGAAGTGGGAATGTCGCTGCGCAGGCGCTTTTCGAGCTTGGTGCGGTGACGCAGGATCTGCTTTTCAAGCTTGGCCAGAGCGCGGTCAATGCTCATGAACAGGTTGTCTTCACTGCTGGCTTCCGCACGGAGCGTAACACCGTCGATCGGGACGGTAATCTCAACAATGCGCATATTGCGTTCCTTGCGCATACGAACGTACATTTCTGTATCCGGCCGCAGATAACGCTCCATGGTAGCGGTCTTTTTCATGATGCGGTCGCTGATGGCCTGGCTGACGACCATGTTCTTGGCTGTGATGGTAGTCTTCATAGGTATGCTCCTTTCGTGCTGTCGGGCACGCCGTTGTGACGGCCCTTGCCTCTCTGTTCATATATTTCGACAGTGCTCCTCGGTTTTCCTGCATTGCCGGAAAAAATATCGCGATTCCGATTAACTCTCTGCGATTGGTAAGGTGTCCAAAAATAGTCGTTGACAAATACCCGTTAAGAAGCTATAATACTCGTTGCTGTTACAGCAATGCGGTCGTGGCGGAATCGGCATACGCGCACGTTTGAGGGGCGTGTGGGGCGACCCGTACGGGTTCAAGTCCCGTCGACCGCACCAATGCCGAAGCCCCATGCAAATGGGGCTTTTTTCTAACTTTATTGTGACGAGCGGGGGAAGATCGGATGCACGAGAACGAGCTGAGGCTATATATTGTCCGGCACGGACACAGTGTAGCGAATTATTCGCATGCTTACAGCGGACAGACCAGTGTCCCGCTGGCCCCTGACGGGTTTGACGACGCCCGCAGCGCGGGCAGACTGCTCCGCGATATCACATTTGCGAAAGTATACTGCAGCGAGCTCCTGCGTGCCCGGCAGACCTGTGAGACAGCCATGCCAGGTGTGGAATACGAGACCGATGCGCGCCTGAATGAGGTATCAGTAGGCGATCTGGCAGGAATGCTGCCGGAAGATGCGCAGGAGAAGTACGGCGAGACGCATGCGTGGGCACGCGCACACCGCGATTTCACCGCCTTCGGAGGCGAGAACCACGAGATCCATTTCTCACGTACGGCCTCCTTTATGCGTGAGCTGGAACACAGCGGGTTAAAAGGGAATGTCGCCATCTTCTGCCATGACGGGACGATCCGTACCATGCTCGATTACACGCTCGGAGCGCTGGTCAGCCTTACCAAGGTCAGGATCGATAACGGCAGTATCGGCGTGCTCGTCTGGAAGGACGGGCGTTGGATGCTCGAAAGATGGAACGTGACTGAAAAACTCTCCTGATATAAAGTGATCTGATGCTTTCCGCCGTGAACGAGACACGGCGGTTTTTTAGCGTTTGCGGGGAAAAGCAGTGTTGACAAACAAATAGTGATTCCATATAATATTCCGTGAATAAAACCTGAAAAACAATAAGCAGTACTCTCCTTCATTTTTTAATCGGGGGCATTTCTATGAGTGTATTTGCGAACCAGATCTCGCCTGTGAAAAAGGGCACAGGAACGGAAAACGGCCATAAGCAGTTATCAGTGGTATTCTACGTGATCGGCGCACTGATAGCGCTTTATGGCGTTTTCTGTTATTTGATCGGCGACCTGCAGTGGAGTGCTTTTGCGGATCGTGTAGCTACTTATAAGAACGCCTACAACCGGTTCCTGGAGACCGGCAAGGCAATGACGTTTGCCGAGGGCTTTGGCTATTACACGATCAAGTTCTCTGTGGTCATCATCCTTCTGGGCCTGCTGCTGATCCTGAACGGCAATATGATGCACGGGCAGCGCTGGGCACGTTACAAGGACTTCATCTGCGTAATGCCTGCGCTATTCTGCCTCGCTCTGTTCGTCTATTACCCGCTGCTGGACCTGGTGCGCATTTCCTTCACGAACTGGAACCTCCTGAAGGAGGATTACAAGTTCGTCGGTATAAAGAATTATAAATGGCTGTTTGACGGCTCCGGATGGAAGAACCTGAAGAACACCTTGATCGTGACGCTCCGCTATACTTTCTGGGAAGTGCTCTTCTCCCTGGCGGGCGGTCTTCTGCTGGCGCTGCTGTTCAACCGCATGACCCGCTACTTCAACGCTCTGCGCGCGCTGACCTTCATGCCCAAGTATATCGCTACAGCGACCAGCGCTATCATCTTCGTCTGGATGCTGAACGGCCCGCACGGGTTTATCAACTGGGTGCTGAGCCTGTTCAAGATCGTGGGACCTGACTGGCTGGCAGATGCCAAGTATGCCTTGTCGGGCGTGCTCATGCTGACGTTCTGGCGTTCGGTTGGCTATGCGATGATGATCTATCTTTCCGCAATGAAGGGCATCCCGCAGGATTATTATGAAGCGGCATCCATCGACGGCGCGGACGGGGTACACTGTTTCCGTTTCATCACGCTCCCGATGCTTGCTCCGACTACGCTGTTCCTGCTGGTGACGACCTTCATCTCCAGCATGAAAGTATTCCAGTCCGTGGATGTTATGACTTCCGGCGGACCGCACGACGCTACGATGGTGATGGTACAGTGGGTTTATAATCTGTCCTTCAAGGACTTCCGGATCGACAGAGCGGCTTCGGCATCGCTGGTATTCTTTATCATCCTGCTGGGCTTTACTGTCCTGACCATGCGCTATTCCAACAAGAGCGTCAATTACGATCAGTAAGGAGGTGCAGAAACGATGACACAGAAAACAGGAACGCTTCACAGAATGCGTACATCCGGCTGGTTTGATATCCTGATCGCGGTGCTTGTGCTCGCGCTTGTTATCGGGGCTGCAGCACTGATCGGACAGATCAGCTATCTGATCACGGCAAAGAGCTATACGGAGGAAATGGGTCAGTACGAACGTACGCAGGCCCTGAACTGGTTCGCCCGCACCCGCGGATCGCTTGGCCTGATCGCAGGTATCCTGGGACTCTTCAGCCTGGTCGGGCTGCTGCTCCTGTGGAAGGTCTCGCCGTTTATCCACGCGGATATACGCAGGCAGATGTTCATGCGCAAGGTGCGCAAGTGGGCGCAGATCATCTGCGCGACGATCGTTGCCGCGATCATGCTGTTCCCGATTTACTGGATGCTGATCTCCTCGTTCAAATCGACAGATGAACTGCTTCTGCCCACGCCGACGCTTTGGCCGGAGACATGGGATTTCAGCAGTTATCCCAACGTGCTCAAGCGCGCGCCGATCGGACTGTATTTCTATAATACGATGGTCAGCACGTTCTTTATCATGGTATTCCAGCTGAGCATCGGTATTCTGGCGGCGTACGGATTCTCAAAGGGCGAATTCAAGCATAAGAATACGCTGTTCATTATCGTTCTGGGAGCCTTGATGGTGCCGATCCAGGTCACATTCGTTCCCATCTATGTACTGTGTGCGAAGCTTGCGTGGATCAATACGTTTGCCGGACTGATCGTGCCCAACCTGGTCTCCGCGTACTTCATATTCATGCTCAGACAGACATTCATGTCGGTTGATAACAGCTATCTGGAAGCCGGTAAGATCGATGGCATGGGACGTATCGGAACAATCGTATATGTGCTGTGCCCGATGTGCGCACCGACCCTGATCACTGTAACGATCATCACATTCATCAACGGCTGGAACAGTTATTTCTGGCCCAAGATGGTCACTACGGGCAACGCACGCCGTACGCTGGCAGTCGGTATCCAGTACATCCGCCAGACGTTTGCCGGCCTTGAGGTATCCAACTATAACGAGATCATGGCAGGCGCTGTGCTTGCGATCCTCCCGATCGTATTCCTTTTCCTGATCCTGCAGAAATACATCATGACCGGTCTGAGCAAGGCCTCCATGAAATAAGGACCTAAGGCGGAATGCCTTCTAGTATCGTCACAAAAAAGAAAGGAGTATCCCCATGAAGAAACTGACCGCACTGTTCCTGGCACTGCTGATGGTGCTCACCGTGAGCGCCGCGTTTGCGGATGAGAATCCGTATGCAGTGACCGAACCCATCACCATCGAATGGTGGCACAGCAATGAAGACCAGTACACTGATTTTATTCAGGAACTGGCTGCCCAGTTCCATGAAGAGTATCCGCTGATCACTGTAGAGCCCGTATATATCGGCAGCGGTACTGTTCTGGCTGAGAAGCTGATCGCCGCTATCCAGGGCGACGCTGTTCCCGCCGTATCCCAGGTGAACGTAAGCTACCTGGCCGAATACTTTGATTCCGGTGTCTGCACTGACCTGGAGCCCTATTTCGAAGCCTATGGCATCGATAAGAATGACTTCGTCGTGGGTTACCGCAAGACCGCTACCCGCGAAGCCGATGGTCATATGTACTCCCTGCCCTTCTTGGCTTCCACGCAGGTCATCTACTACAACAAGACCGTTGTAAAGGATGAGGGTCTGACCATCCCCACCAAGTGGGAAGACATGGATGCCTTCATGAAGGCTGCTACCAAGTTCAATGACGACGGCACGACCGCCCGTTGGGCATTCGTGTTCGGCGGCTGGGGCACCAACTACTTTGAGACTCTCTTCACCAACTACGGTGTTGAAGTCATCAAAGAGGACGGCACCTGCGGCCTGGCTGATCCTATCTCCATTGAGATCACCAACCAGATCAAGGAGTGGATCGATGCCGGTTATGCTTACTGGGCATACGGCAGCGGCTCTTCCGGCAACATGCGTCAGCACTTCTGGGACGGCGAGGCTGTTTGCGTAACGCATACCTGCTCGCTGATCACCACCTACCGCGACAAGATCGCCGGTGCCTTTGAGTTTGATATCGCCGGCTTCCCGGCTGCCCCGACCGGCCTGGCCTACACGCTGCTGTCCGGTAATCACCTGGTCATCCCGAAGAAAGCCTCTCAGGCTCAGAAGAATGCCGGCTTCGTGTTCGCCAACTGGGTAACCAGCGGCGAAGGCAGCCTGCGCTGGGCTGAAGTCTCCGGCTATATGCCCGGCCGCTATTCCGCGATGCAGGGCGAAGCCTATGAGGCTCTGATCGAGAAGACCCCCGCTTACGAAGGCCTGTTCGCCAATGTTGACAACATCCAGCCGCAGGACAGCCGCACCTACTATGCTTCCTGCACCAACGAGTGGATGAAGTCCCTGGCCCTGATCTTCTGCGAAGGTGCTCCTGTTGAGGAGACCCTGAAGGAGTGCGCTGAGACCATCAATGAGATCCTTGAGGATCTGTAATAACTGGTTCGGATAACCAACACAACAACGCCGGAGCACATGCTCCGGCGTTGTTCATTACCAGACTGGTCTGCTGGCGATCCGGTCAGTCTTCCCTGCTGTTGTACATGGGGCCCAGCGGCGCATACCTGCGCGCGATCCACTTGCAGATTCCGTCGAGGCCGGGGTAAATCATGCGCTCGGAGATGTTGATATAGTCGAGCTTGTCACGGATCTCCAGTTTGGCTTTTCGGCTGATGATCAGACGGGTGAACTGTTCGCTCTCAGGCAAATCGAGGAGTGTGACCGCAGGGTCTGAAACAACAGAGAACAGCGCGTACTGGTTTGCTATGCGGTTGACCGTGGATGCTGGCTCAAAAAAGAGCGCAAAGGGTTTGTCCGAATAAGACTGCAGGGCGTCGAAGGTGGGCGCCAGATCATCCAGAATATCACGGGCAAAGATGACGCCTTTCTGTTCATTCAGACGCTCGCGGAGCGGTGCGGGCAGATGTGCGTTGATGACAGGGATGTCAACGCACCATATCACGCCGTCACGGTCATATGCGGAAACGTCTTCCGTAGCGAAATGCGCAGCGACAAGGGGAGAATAAGTCCAGTCAAGCAGACGTGTCGGAAGTCCGAACTGCTGGCCCATAGCAACGATCTCCCAGAATGAGGCACAGTTCTGAAGCTCTGCATACCCGTATTTCTGGAAAGAACGGAGGATCATTTTTTCCAGACCCAGATTGTGCGGGCAGGAACGGTTGAGCGAAGGCGTGAGCTCCCAGACGCTGTCTGACATACCGCGATATACACGGTCATTGCGGTAGCGCAGGATGGACGGATCCCACACGTCTTCAAACATTGCGGCATGCAGCTGGTCCCAGCTTTCTATCAGTATATCGCGCATGTGCTCCTCCTCAGCGGGAAATCAGTTCCTGAGCCAGTTCGCGCAGGTACTTTGCTTTGCTCTCATCCAGCTTCTTCGGCGTGGAAAGAGTCAGGGGGCTTATGCCGCTCAGGCAGCCGAAGAAGAGGCAGGCGGCCAGATAGCTTCCGGCCAGGTTGGGATGGAAAGCGTCAGGCATATACAGGCTTAACTCCGGTTTGCGTTGCCATACGAGATGGAAGCCATCGCCGACGGGCACAAGCAGGCCGTCATGTTCCCGGGCTGCCTGGGTATAGGCATCACGGAGCCCCGCATACATATCGTCATAAGAAGTCTTGACGGAAGCGAGCTTGGCGGTGTTCGGTTCATAAGGCCAGGTCTGGTAGAACACGAAACGGCCCTGCGGCATCAGTGCGCGAAGCGAACGGACGGACGCAAGGAAATCCTCAGGATCTCCGGCAGGGTTAAAGCTCTGGTCCTGCAATACGATATAGTCCCACTGATGACGCGGATAAACAGAACGCAGTTCTTTTCCCATGTCGTTTTCCGGGTCTGCGAACTGGTGCAGATACCAGCCGCCTTTGGTCACGCTGACAGCATGCACATCAAAGCCTGCATCATTGGCCAGCTGCTCGAAAAGAAGGGGCATATCATTAAAGTATGTAAAGCTGTTGCCGATAAACAATACACGTTTCATTCCTGTCGACCTCCCGAATTATGATAATAGAAGTATAGCAAATAAAACGGCATAATACAATAAACTGCAGGCAGAATCAGCAAAACGAAGGCTAACAGTTTCTGCGGTTTCCGGATCAGGTATGGTGGCTGTTTGGACAAGGGGAAACATGCTGAGGAAAGTTGACAATTCAGGCTGTAAAGCCTATACTGGATTTATGATCTGGACGATGGTTAGTGGAACCATCCTGCATAAAAAGATGCTAATGCATTAACAATATTCGGGAGGAAATGGAAATGAGCAACACACCTACTCCGCATATCAGCTGTGCCCCCGGTGATTTCGCACGGACCGTCCTGATGCCCGGTGATCCGCTTCGCTCCAAGTACATCGCGGAACACTATCTGAAGAATGCTGTGCTGGTCAACAATGTCCGCGGTATCCAGGGATATACCGGTGAATACAAGGATAAAAAAGTATCCGTCATGGCGAGCGGCATGGGAAATGCGTCGATCGGCATCTATTCCTATGAGCTCTTCAACTTCTATGGTGTGGAGAACATCATCCGCATCGGTTCTGCCGGCATGATGCAGCCCAACCTGAAGCTGCGTTCCATCGTGGCGGCCATGAGCGTATACAGCAATTCCGAGTATGGAATGCAGTTCGGTTTCCAGGGCAATCTTGGCCCCTGCGCCAGCTGGAAACTGCTCAAGGCTGCCGTTGAGACTGGTGAAAAGATGGGTGTGACGATGAATGTCGGCCCGGTATACTCTTCAGACTGTTTCTATGACGCGAGCGAACCGCTTGGAAAGCTGCGCGACCTGGGCGTGCTGTGCGTTGAGATGGAATCTTTCGCGCTCTACCTCAATGCCGTTCGTGCCGGCAAGAATGCCCTGTCGCTGCTGACGATCTCAGATAATCCGTTTACCGGAGAGGGACTGGATGCGGAAGCGCGTCAGAACACATTTACCAACATGATGGAGATCGCTCTGGAGATCGCCTGAGATGCGGATTCTTGTCAGCGCCTGCCTGCTTGGGATACGCTGCCGTTATGACGGCGGCTCAAAACCATGCGGGCAGGTTCTGCTTTTGGGTAAAAAACATGTTCTGATCCCCGTATGCCCGGAGCAGCTCGGCGGGCTTCCGACGCCCCGCATTCCCTGTGAACGTATTGGGGACAGAGTAATTGCCAGAGACGGGACAGACCGGACGGACGAATACCGGACCGGCGCAGAGGAAGCATTGAAACTGTACAGCATGATGCACTGCGAGTGCGCGGTGCTGAAGGCCCGCAGCCCCTCGTGCGGATGCGGGAGGATATATGACGGCACATTTTCCGGGGCCCTGAAAAACGGGAACGGTGTGCTGGCCGAAATGCTGCTGGAGAAGGGGATACGTGTCCTGACCGAGGAGGAGCTCGATGGAACAGATATATGATGTCATTGTAGTCGGCGGCGGCATGGCGGGTGTCAGCGCGGCCGTTTCAGCGGCCCGGCTGGGGTGCCGTACGCTGCTGATCGAAAAGAACGCCATGCTGGGCGGGCTTGGGACGAGCGGGCTCATGACGATGGTGATGGCTTCGCGCCGCTGGTTTTCCGGACTGGGAAAAACACTGATCGACAGCCTGATCGCGCAGGGAGACGCGCGCATCATTGATGATTATCCCGTAAAGGACTACCAGCGTATTCCCTTTGACGGTGAGGCGATGAAGCGGGCCCTGGATTCATTGCTGCTTTCAAGCGGTGCTGAACTGTTGCTATACAGTCATATCACCGGCATTGAAAAAGAGAACGGGAAGATCACTGCCCTGCGCGTGAACGGCGGCGAGGGGGATTTCCGGGTAACGGCAAAGCTGTTTATCGATGCAACGGGCGACGGCCAGCTGGCATATTATGCCGGGGAAGACTACGATATAGGAGACGATTCCGGCAATGTCCAGGCACCGACGATGACGGCATATTACTGTGGCATCGATTTTGACCGTTATGAGGCGTTCCTGAAGACATATGAGGGCAAGGGGGACGGGATCCCCAAGGTGAATATGATCCGGGAACTCGCGCCTAAAGCGGTAGCGGACGGCGTGCTGAGCGTCTGCGATCTTCATCATCCTGGGATCTTCCGCATCAGCCCGTGCTTCAATGTAGGTGTTATGAACGCAGGGCATATCTACGGGGCGGAGTGCATTTCCCCGAAAGGACTGACTGAAGCCACAATCGCCGGACGGAAGATGGCAAAGGAATATCTGGACTTCTACCGCCGGTATGTCCCGGGATTCGAACATGCGTACATGACCAATACCTGCAGCACGCTCGGCCTGAGGGAAACGCGAAGGATCCGCGGAAGATACATTACGACCTTTGAAGACAAAGCATCCTACCGGAAGTTTGAGGATGCGGTCATGCGCTTTGACGGAGGCGCGGTCAGCGACGTACATGCATCCTCGGCCGCACGCGAAGCCTATGACGCCTATTACAAGCTCTTTACGGCACGCGAGGGACTCCGCGAGGATGACTGGGCGGAACTCCCCTACAGGAGCCTCCTGGCGGACAGGACGGAAAACCTGCTTCTGGCAGGCAGGTGTGTTTCCGCTGATCGCAAGACCCAGGGCCAGCTCAGGATCATGGGCTACTGCTTCATGATGGGGCAGGCATCGGGGACTGCGGCAGCTGTTTCTGTCCGTTCCGGCGAGCTTCCGGGAGAAATCGACATGCATACATTGCAGTATCAGCTGGAAAAAGACGGAATGGAAATTTAAACACCAGATTGTAACTGTATTATCTGGGCACGGAAAAGCAGGCAAAAGCGCCTGCTTTTCCTGATTTTTGGATACAAATCGAACGGAAATAAGAGAAAAAGAAACCAGAAAAATTTTTCAAAATCGGCCTTGACATTGGACTTTTGACATGTTATCATC
>JAFZPO010000113.1 GCA_017550305.1 Clostridia bacterium | reverse complement strand
TGGCTCGTGATCGACGGGTACACCGCAATGGACGGTCTGACGGTTCAGGGTAATGTTTATCATAATGCGGGCGGAGAATACAGGCTCGGTTCTGAAGAGAATGTCGTGAACTATGTGTTCTCCGGCAATGAAGAGGCTGACAGCGAGCGCTGGAACGCGCTGCGTGAGAAATAAAACTGCTGCCCGATACAGTGCCTGATTCCTGTTGACACGGGGTATGGAATCGGGTAAGCTTAGGGCAGCGAGGAGGGGACTGTATGATCTTTATCGGAATCTGCGGAGCCAGCGGCTCTGGCAAGACGACCCTGGCGAAGGCACTGTGCCGTGAAGTGGGAGCCAGCAGTGCGCTGATCAATCAGGACTGCTATTATCTGGACCATCCCAACATGACGTTTGAAGAGCGTACCAAGCTCAATTATGATGAGCCGTACATCTTTGACCATGACCTGCTGTATAACGACGTAAGGCTGCTGATGGCCGGGCAGGAAGTCACGCGCAAGGCGTATGATTTCACGCAGCACCGCCGTGCAGAATGCCATGAGATCATCCATCCGGCGGATGTGCTGGTCGTGGAAGGCATCCATGCCTTCTTTGATGAGCGCCTGACAGACCTCATGTTCCTCAAGCTGTACATCAATGTTGATCCCGATATCTGCCTCCTGCGGCGCATCAAGCGCGATATCCGCGACCGCGGCCGTCAGATCGAGAACATCAGCGAGCAGTACCTGACCACCGTGCGTCCGATGTATGAGAAATATATCAAGAACTATGTGCATGATGCCGATGTCATCGTGACCCGCGGCGGCAAGAACGCGCGCATCGTGGATATCCTGGCCGGATACCTGCGTGACGAACTGAACAAGCAGCAGGAAGAAAAGTAATCTCCTGTATTCGAAAAGGCCTCACTGTTCAACAGAGCTTTCTGTCTTATCAGTGAGGCCGTTTTTATATTGTTTTACTTCAAAAGCTTGCGTACTGCTTCTGCGATCGGCAGGTCTGCCGGTGAAAGCGCTGCGGTCTTCAGTGCCTCTTTATCATACCAGTCAACGGCGTCATGGACCTGCAGGTCAAACTGCTCGCTTTCCGGAACAAAGAGATACGCACAGAGTGTGATCTCGAGGTCATATTCCTCATACACGCAGTGTGATTCGCACACATGCGCGCCGACGGTGCCGCCTACACCGAACTCCTCCCGGATCTCCCGGGCGAGGCATTCAGCGTCGGATTCGCCTTTCTCGACCTTGCCGCCGGGGAACTCCCAGAGCCCTGCGTTCTTCTGACCCGGGGAACGCCGTGCCAGCAGCACGCGGCCGTCACGGATCATGACGGCGCAGGTAACGCGCTTGTGATCCATCATGCCTTCTCTGCCTCGATATCGACGCCCTTGCCGGTATGCTCGGCGCCTTCGGGTATGATGAAGCGGATCGCCTGCGGAACGACGCTGATCTTGAAATGATTGCCCTCGATGATCTCACCGTCCAGGCAGACCATGAAGTTCTTTTTCGCCTCGACTTCAAGTTCTTTTATGCGCCAGTATTTCAGGCAGTCTTTCATTTCCGGGGCATCCAGATGCTCGCCCCGCTGATACATTCCGATCATATTGGCAAAGCGCATGATGCTGATGGGGGAGACGATGACCAGCTCGAGCCAGCCGTCGTCTACCGATGCGCGCGGCGCGCAGCGGAAGGAACCGCCCACATACTCGCCGTTGGCTATGGAGGACAGCAGGATAGGACCGTTGACGATCTCCTCGCCGTCAGCCTGGATCCTGCAGCGGTTCTTCATACCGTCGATCAGTGTGGCGGCCACGCCGGCATAGTAGGAACGCTGCCCGCGGAGCAGCGGGAAACGCCGGAAGCTGACCATGCGCGCGGCTGCCTTGGCTTCAAAGCCGATATTGACCACATTGATCGAATACCGGTCATTGACGCGGATCAGGTCAATAGTCTTTGCTTCACCGCGCAGCTGGTTGTTCAGGTCCAGGAAAAAGCGCTTTCCGCCGAAATACTTGACGAAATCATTGCCGCTGCCGCAGGGATAATCGCCTACCGCGGCATGCGCGAATCCCACAGCGCCGTTAACGACTTCATTGAGCGTACCGTCACCGCCGCAGGCATAGAAGCGGAGTTCCTCCTGGGTTTCCCCGCAGCGGCGGCGCACTTCGCGCGTGGCGTCGCCGGGACCGTTCGTAACATACATCTCGACAGGGTCGTTGGATATCAGCGCGTCAAGCTGTGCTTTCAGCGTTTCCGTGATGTCCTTGGGCCCGGAATGTGGATTAACGATAAAGATGTGCCGCATAGGCGGACTCTCCTCCCCATACGGAAAAAGCGCTTGCGCTCTTTCCTGCGATGACGTACAATAATCAGTAGGTTCTTACCCGAAACCAATTCTGACATAATATTATAATCAGCCGCGGAAACGGCTGTCAAGGAGGAAACCGTGAGCAAGAGCAAGCAGAAAAAGGTCAATCCCTATGCGAAAAAACCGCAGAAGAAAAAGACGCCCTGGACGCTGATCGTGATCATCGCTGTGGTCGTTATTGGGCTTGTTGTCGGCGGGATCCTCTACTTTGGCGGTCGTGACAACAGCGGCCTGCTGAAGGGCACGCATCATATCGAGATCGATATCAAGGATTACGGCACGATCAAGGCGGAGCTCTATGCGGATATCGCCCCGATCACCGTAACGAATTTCATCAAGCTTGCCAAGTCCGGCTTCTATGACGGGCTGACCTTCCACCGTATCATCTCCGGGTTCATGATCCAGGGCGGCGATCCCAAGGGCAACGGTACCGGCGGCTCGGAAGAACGTATTACCGGTGAGTTCACCGCGAACGGCGTGAATAATACGCTCAAGCATACGCGCGGCGTGCTGTCCATGGCGCGTTCCTCTTCCTTTAACAGCGCCAGCAGCCAGTTCTTCATCATGCATCAGGACGCGTCGCATCTGGATGGACAGTATGCGGCATTCGGCAAAGTCACGGAAGGCATTGAGATCGTGGATGCGATCTGTGCCGATACGCCTGTGACCGACAGCAACGGTACCGTGGCGCGTGAGAACCAGCCGATCATTACGGCAATCCGAGTGATCGATTAAGAACCCTTCGCGAAGGTGACTGTCCTGAATAGAATAGGAGCCCGTGATCGACGGGTGAAAAACAGCAGGAGCTGCTTTGTTAAACCAGGCAGATCCTGCTGCTTTCTTGTGAGCATGAACGTGACATTCAGATAGTCAATTACATTATTGTTGAAAGTACGTAGAGCTTGTTTATATGCTCCGAAACTCCTTCCTGATCAGTTATTCATTCTTTGCCAGGTTGATGATTGCACGTGCTCCGGCTGACAGAACTGTGTTTTTTCGCCATGCGGCAACAAATGTGCGGTAAGTGGAAGGCGAACCCAGAGAAAAGAGCTTCGGCGCATGCCTGAAGTTGGTGTGTGATATATATTTGAGATTCGTAAATGTAAGCCCATAGCCTTCGGAGGCCAGTATTGCTGCTGTTTCCAGATTCTGAGTATAGAAAAGTACATTTGGTGTGAACTGTGCTTGAATAAAAAGGTCCTCAATGATTGTGTACATACGAAGCTGCTTGACAGGCATAATGAAATGTTCGCTCTGCAGCCACCGCAGGTCTATCCATGGATAGTTGCATACATCGCGCTGCTCAGCCATATGATTTATCGGGTGTTCTTCAGGTGCGACCAGCAGAATCTCATCATGTGCAAGGATCTGGTATTCAATTGCCGGGTTTTTGATAGGCAGATTGATCAGCACGATATCCAGATCGCCACCTAACAGAGCAGTTTCAAAATTGTTGTAATTTACTTCCTGGAGCTGCAACTGTATATTTGGATATAAAGCTGAAAAACGTGGAATGACTTCCAGAATGAAGTCGCTTCCGCGCAGAGAGGAGAAACCGATCCGCAGCGTCTCCTGTTTTTGGTTTGAGATATCATTCATCTCGCTGTTCATGCTGTCCTTCAGAGACAGTATTTTTTGCGCATAGGACAGATATCTCTCCCCGGCGTACGTCAGGATATACTTCCTGCCCCTTCTGTCGAAAAGCTTGAGCCCAAGGGTATGTTCCGTATTCTGGAGAAACTTGCTCAGTGAAGGTTGAGAGATATACAAAGCTGCAGCAGCCCGAGATATTGACTGATGCTTGGCTATGGCAGAAATATAGGTTAGCTCTCTGAAATCCATATATTGTACCTCAATTGTCGGAAAACACGCACAAAACACAATACTCTTGTGACTATTTATAACATAAAGAAAAGGTATTCGCAAGAGAATCTTTACTTTTTGGGAAACTAACGGGCAATTTTTGCATGAAATTATAGCTTTAAGGCATACTAGTATAGCTTAAATGCATAGATAACATAATTAATAAGTATTTTACAAAACAGAATGCCTCCTATATTATTAAACTAATAACGGGCGTTGCTGTGGATGCGAGCGCCTGAATAAACGAGAGGAGAAATCTCATGAAGAAAGTACTGATCGTATTGCTGGCTATCTGCCTGTTGCTGGCTAATGTAGCCTTCGCTGAGGGCGTCGAAGCTGACACTGAATGGCTGAAGGGAAAAGATATCACGATCGTTGTTCCCTTTAAGGCCGGCGGAAGCCTTGACCTGATGGTACGTGCGTTCCTCCCGTACTGGCAGGAGACTTCCGGTGCGACATTCATCGTTGATAACCGTCCGGGCGCCAACTCCCAGGTCGGCACCGAACTGTTCTTCACCATGACCCAGGACTGCAGCATCATCTATTGCGGTACGCTGACCTATGTTAGCGGCAATATTCTGAATGATGCTAATTACGCGATCGAAGACTTCCGTTTGATCAACATGCAGCAGATGGACCCCACCACCCTGACGGTACTGACGGATTCTCCCTATCAGACCATTCAGGAGCTGATCCAGGCCATCAAGGATAACCCCGGCAAGATCAAGTGCGGCATGACTGCAGGCGGCGCTGGCGCCATCATGATGTACATTCTGAAGGAAGCTTATGATCTTGATTTCAAAGTGATCACCTATGATAGCGGCAATGACTTCCGTACTGCACTTCTTGGTAAGCACGTTGACTTCATCTGCGGTTCCGCGAACGGCGACCTGGGCCTGGGCGACAAGGGCTGGCCGCTGGTTGTCTGCGGTAGCGAGCGCAATGTCCTCTGGCCGGAATGCCCCGCCACTGACGAAATCTGGCCCGAACTGGGAATCCCCGCTTCCTTGGGCAGCTGCCGTTTCTTCAGCACCAGCTCTAAGGCGGCCGCTGAGTATCCTGAGCGTTTTGCTGCTTTGCGCAAGACCTATGAGGAAGCCTTTAACAACGAAGCCTATCAGCAGCTGCTGAAGGACAACGGACAGTATGCGGTGTCTGGCCTGTACAGCCCCGAAGAGTCCGATGCTCTGAACCTGATGCTGAACACCCTGATCTTTGACAATCAGGCTGCATTTGACGAAGAGTAATCATTAAGATCCATATTGAAAGCCTCCTGCCACCTTCGGTTGACAGGAGGCTTTCAAAAAGGCGGAGTTCAAAAAGACAGGATTGGGAGTGAAATAATGCTTAAGGCCTATCTTAAAAAAATGATTCTGCCGACAGTAGTTATGGTATGGGCATTTACGTATTATCTGGAGTGCCTGAACTATAAGCTGAAGAGCAGAAGAATGATCGTGATCGTCTTCTTCATGATGCTTGGACTATATGTGATCAACGGAATTACGGACTTCTTCGAGGTGCGTAAGGAAATTAAGAACAAAAAAGCCGAAGCAACGGAAACAGAAGAAAAAGCTGAAAAGAAATCGCTCGTTGAGCGGTTTAAGAAGTCCAGTGTGCTGCGCATGGTCGCCATCTTCGCGATCCTCATCTTGTATGTCTTGGTCCTGGATACCGCGGGCTTCATCATTACGACACTGGTCTGTTCAGAATTGGTGCTGCTGGTCATGGGTGAACGGAAATGGTATGTCCTGGTGTTCATGCCCATTGTACTGGTTGCTGTTCTGTACCTGATATTCAGGTTTGGCCTGAAAGTCCCGCTGCCCAAGGGCTTCATCAATTTCTGAGAGAGGAGCGGAAGCAATGGAACTATTCTTAGCTGGTTTTAAAACCATATTCGGCAATCCGGTGTACTTTATGTACATGTTTGCCGGCGTCAGTCTAGGTCTGGTGCTTGGCGCACTTCCCGGACTGACAGGGAGTCTTGGCATTGCACTGATGCTCCCCTTCACGTATCACATGGAGCCGCTGACGGCGCTCGTTTTCCTTCTTTCCATTTATACAGGCGGTCTGTTTGGCGGTGCGGTTACTGCAATCGTCATCAACACACCAGGTTCCAGCGCGAACATCGTCACGATGATGGACGGTTATCCCATGACCCAGAAAGGTCAAGCGGGACGTGCATTGGGCATCGCACTGATGGCATCCGCTATCGGCGGCCTGATTGGCTGTATCTTCCTTGCAGGTGCTACGGAAACGATGGCAAACTTCAGCTTGAAGTTTGGCCCCGGTGAAATGTTCATGGTCGTGTTCTTCGGCCTCTCCTGCGTAGGCAGCCTTGCCAAGAATCCCCTTAAGAGCATTTTTGCGGGTCTGTTCGGTGTTCTGCTGGGCACGATCGGTATGGCAACGACAGGTAAGATCCGCGGCACATATGGCATCGTCTACTTGATGGACGGTGTCCCGATGATTCCCGCATTGATCGGCTTCCTGGCACTGCCTGAGATCATTAACCTTGCAAGCAAGGGATTCTCATCCGAAAGCCAGAACAGCAACAGCGTCGGTCTGCGTGCTGTGCTCAGCGGTTTCAAGGAAGTTATTGTCCGCCCCATCCATGCGATTCTTTCCTCACTGCTGGGCGTTATCGTTGGCATCATTCCGGCTGCCGGTGCTTCTGTTGCCAGCGTACTGAGCTATAACCTGTCAAAGCAGGCGATGAAGAAGAAAGAGTTCGGTTCCGGCATTCCGGAGGGCGTGCTTGCAGCTGAAACTGCGAACAACGCATCGGAAGGCGGTGCTCTTTCCACGCTCTTCGTATTGGGTATTCCCGGCAGTAACTCAACGGCCATGCTGCTCGGTGCTTTGGTGCTTCAGGGATGGAGCCCGGGACCCAAGCTGTTCATTGATCATAAGGACATCATCTATACTGCTTTCTCGTCTCTCTTCCTGCAGCAGCTGGTCATGCTGATCATGGGTCTTCTGCTGTGTGCCTGCGCGGCTTACATTGTCAAGGTCCCGTCCAAGTACCTTGTACCCTTCATCCTGACCTTTACGCTGGTCGGCGCATTCTCCAACCGCTATGTTTCCTTCGATATTGGATTGATGGTCATGTTTGGCATTCTGGGCGTGCTGATGCGTAAAGCAGACTTCCCGATCATGCCGCTGATACTGGGCTTACTGTTAGGAGGCAACGCAGACAGCGAACTTGTCCGTATCTACCAGAGTTATGACAGCTTCTTTGAGATATTCCAAAGCCCGATCACTGTAATTCTGACTGTTATCAGCTTGTTCTGCATTTTCGCGCCGCTCATCTCTCATGCTTTAACAGGTATGAAGGAGAGTAAAAAAGGAAAGGTTGTCTGATCATGAAGAAATGGAAAAAGGGTGCATATCTGCTGAATGGCCGTCAGATCGTATTTGCTGATGGCGACACATCTCCGCTTGCCCAGTTTACCCAGCAGCAGCTGGATGCGGCAAAGGAAGGAACCATCTGTTACGGCATCATCAAAGCCCATAATACTTCCGGCGATATGGATAACCTCCAGCTGAAGTTCGATGCGCTGGTCGGTCAGGACATGACCTACATGGGCGTACTCGAGACGGCGATTGCCAGCGGCGTCAAGGAGTTCCCAATCCCGTTTGTGCTTTCAAGCTGCCATAATGCCCTGTGCTACAACGACGGCACCAGCAATGAGGATGATCATCTCTTTGCAATGGGCGCCGCCAGGAAATACGGTGCGGTATTCCTGCCCACACACCAGGCCGTCATGCATCAGTTCATGCGTGAAATGTATGCCGGCGGCGGGAAAATGATCCTGGGTGCGGACAGTCATACGCGTTATGGCGCGCTGGGCACTCTGGCGACCGGTGAAGGCGGCGGCGAACTGACCAAACAGCTGCTCGGCCGCACTTATGATATCGGATACCCGGAGACGGTTCTTGTCTATCTGACCGGAGCACCTGTTCCCGGTGTCGGACCGCAGGACGTTGCGATCGCACTGATCGGCGAAGTTTTCGCGGACGGTTTCGTCAAGAACCGTATCCTCGAATTCGTCGGTCCTGGCATTGCGAACCTCAGCATTGATTTCCGCAATGGCATTGATGTCATGACAACCGAGTCTTCAGCCGGCTTCTCCATCTGGGAGACGGATGAAAAGGTTCGCGAATGGCTGGGGATCCACGGCCGTGAGAACGAGTATAAGAAGCTGGCTCCCGAAAAGCTTGCCTACTATGACCGTGTCCTCGAGATCGACCTGAGCGAGATCCGCCCGATGATCGCGCTGCCGTTCCATCCCAGTAACGCATATTCCATCGAGGAACTGAATGCGAACCTGGATGATATCCTGCATGCCACAGAGCAGGAGTGCAACAGGCAGATGGAAGAGTTCGGCCTTAAGGTCGACCTGCGTTCCAAGATCATCAATGGCCGTCTGCATGTAGATCAGGGCGTGATAGCCGGTTGTGCCGGCGGCTTGTACGAGAATATCAGCCATGCGGCGGATATCCTGCGCGGCAAGAGCATTGGCAACCAGGGCTTCCAGCTGAACTTCTATCCGGCCAGCCAGCCTGTGCTGTATGAACTCATGGAGCAGCGTGTGACGCTTGACCTGCTCGATTGCGGCGCGAACGTACGCAGTGCATTCTGCGGCCCGTGCTTCGGTGCCGGCGATATTCCGTTCAACGGCGGCTTCTCTATCCGTCATACGACGCGTAACTTCTCCAACCGTGACGGCTCACGTCCCGGCAAGGGCCAGATGACGTCTGTTGCGT
>JAFZPO010000112.1 GCA_017550305.1 Clostridia bacterium | reverse complement strand
TTTTGATTTTTTTAGAGAAATAAAAAACGGCCTGAGGCCGTTATACCGGATATACGTTATTTCGAGTACTTTTTATGCAGGTAATCGAGCGCTTTCAGGTAGCTTTCAAAGCCGAAGCCTGCAATGCGCGTCTCACAGGCCATGCCGACATAAGAGACATGCCGGAACTCTTCCCGCTGCATGGGTTCGGTCAGATGTACTTCCACTGCAGGCAGTGCGATTGCTTTCAGGGCATCGAGAATTGCAATGCTCGTATGCGTATATGCCGCTGCATTGATTACAACAGCGTCTTCGTTCCCCAGTGCCTGCTGGATACGGGTAACGATCTCCCCCTCACAGTTGGACTGGAAAATATCCACAGTAATACCCAGCTGCCTGGCATGCTCTTCGACCGCAGCACACAGTGCGGCATAATCCTTTTTCCCGTACAGTTCCGGTTCCCGTATCCCAAGCAGATTCAGGTTCGGGCCGTTTATCACAAGGACCTTCATTCTTCCGTCTCCTCAAAGCGAGTCGTGAACAGCCGCACGATCTCCTGTGCCGCAGCTTCTGCGCCATCTGTTTCGATCCGTTCATCACGCCATGCCTCATACAGCGGAGCGCGCTTTTCATACAATCCTTCCAGACCATCCGGCAGGGCAGAAAGCGGACGTCCATGAACCTCGAGCTGTTCCAGCGGGCGCCAGCGCTCAAAGATGACCCCGTTCCAGCGCAGTGCCGTCAGGTTTTCTTCCCGTGTGACTGTTCCGCCGCCTGTAACGATTACGACACCTCTGCGCTTACCCGCTGCCTGAACGACCTGGCTTTCGATCTCACGGAAATGTTCTTCGCTGGATTGTGTCAGAATCTCTTCGCAGGTCTTGCCCGTTTCGCGTTCGATTTCCTCGTCCGTATCAATCAGAGGACGGCCTGTAATCCGGGAGATCTCTTTTCCTGCTTCCGTCTTTCCCGAACCCGGCATTCCAATCAGCACAATATTGGCAGTATTCATCGCAAGCTCACGCCGGGCTTTATCGAGTGCCTGCTGAGACAGATTGTTCCCCGTAAACAGTTCACTGGCCTGCTTGCCCTGTGCTGTCAGCATATACAGACCGTTTTCGGTCTTGATTCCGCGCTTCTCAGCCTGCTGGATCAGTGTGGTCCGCGCAGGATCATATGTCAGATCTATCACCCATTCCAGGCTGTTGAAGCCGTCCAGTGACAGCGGAGTTTCCTCATTATGCGGATAAGTTCCCACCGGCGTGGCATTGATCAGCACATCGGCATCCAAATGGCGCCTGATGTTTGAATAATTATTGGGGCCCTGGCGCGAAATCACGATGACTTCTCCTGCATTGCGCTGGTGCAGGCAGTACTGTACTGCCTTTGAAGCACCGCCGTTGCCCAGCACAAGACATTTCTTTCCCGCAACCTCTATATGTGCATGATCCAGCAACCGGGAAAAACCGAATACGTCAGTATTATACCCGTGCAGGCGCCCTGTATCATCCTTGATGATCGTGTTTACACAGCCGATCACATGCGCCAAGGGCGACAGCGTATCCAGATAAGGCAATACTGCCTTCTTATACGGGATCGTCACATTGATTCCCCGGAAGGCGCGCCTGCGGAAGAAATCATCCAGCTTATCCTGAGGAGTCGGCAGCAGGCTGTAGGTATAATTGCCAAGAAGATGATGCAGCGCCGGTGAATAGCTGTGATCCAGCTTTTCTCCGAGAAGACCAAAGCTCACAGAGTCATCCGCCTGCGCCTTTTTCTGACGTGCACGTGATTGCGCAAGTATCACTTCGTACAATGCGCGGATACCCTGTGCATGCTCCGGACCGGCCAGCTGTTCCAGACGCATAAGCAGTACAATCTCGCGCGCTTCATCGAAAACCGGCAGCCCGTTTTCACGTTTATAGGCACCGATCTCATCCGCTACTGCCATACGCTGCTGGTACAGGGATACCAGTTCCGTATCGATCGCATCGATCTTTTTTCTGAGTTCTTCAATATTCATTTTTCCCTCACAACATCAGGTCCAGCAGTACAAGAGCCGTCACCGCTTCAACTACAGGGACTGCGCGCGTTGCCACGCAGGCATCATGCCTGCCGCTGATGCGCAGTTCAACTTCTTCCATGTTCTTCATATCCACACTGCGCTGCGCCTGTCCGATAGACGGCGTAGGCTTGAATGCGGCGTGTACAATCAGCGGCAATCCCGTCGTCATTCCGCCGAGGATCCCGCCGGCATTATTGCTCAGAGGCGAAATACGGCCTTCCCTTATTCCATATGGGTCATTATGCCGTGAACCGTTCATGCGCGCAGCATTGAAACCGCATCCGAATTCAACACCGCGCACAGCAGGAATGGCAAACAGTGCCGCGGACAGCCGGCTTTCAATGCCTTCGAACAGCGGTCCGCCCAATCCTGCCGGAAGGCCGGCCGCTGCGCATTCAACGATACCGCCGACTGAGTCCTGTGCTTCCAAAGCGGCAGCGATCTGCTGCTGCATTTCTTTTCCCTTTTCAACATCGAGCACGGGAAAACCATTAGCAAGAATACGTTTGAACTGCTCCGTCCCAACTGTCATTGCATCGAATGCCTCATCTTCCACGAATCCCACAACAGCCAGATGTGCGCCAACATGCACCCCCCGGGCCGCCAGGATCTGCAAAGCGATTCCGCCCGCAGCACACAGCGGAGCTGTCATCCGTGCAGAAAACTGTCCGCCGCCGCGGCCGTCCCAGTCTTCTCCGTACTTGATCCGTGCCGGATAATCGGCATGTGAAGGCCGCGGAATGTTCCGGAGCGCTTCATAATCCGTACTGCGTACGTCTTTGTTCCGGATGCTCAGATGTATCGGCGCACCACAAGTTACACCGCTGTTCAGCCCGCTTATGAATTCGACTTCATCCGCTTCGCGGCGGGTACTGGTCAATGCCATTCTGCCCGGTGCGCGCCGCGCCATCAGTGCCGCCAGCTGTTCCATGTCAATGCGGATGCCGGCCGGCAGCCCTTCGATGACTGCGCCCACAGCGGGGCCATGCGAACTGCCGAGTACTGTCACCTGAAGCTTATCCCCGTTATATTTCACGTGTCTTCTCCTCCGCGCAGCCAGTTACAGTCCCATCGCAGCAGGCAATAAATCCTTCCAGGTCCCCGGTTGCTATGGGAAAGAGCTCACACCGTCCCCGTGCCGTGGGCATTATCAGCGTAAGCACATCGCCGACTCGTTTTTTATCGCGCAGTGCAGTCCTCGCAATATCCGCCGCCGTAAAACGTGTGCATGCCGGCAGATGATTCGCCTTCACTAAGAGCCTGAGGTCTTCATACACCCCGGCAGGACACAGTCCGTGTTGTTCGGCTGCAAATGCTGCGATCAGCATGCCTACCGCAACACCCTCGCCATGATAGATCGCAAAATCATTCAGCCGTTCCAGCGCATGGCCGAAAGTATGTCCAAAGTTCAGGAGCCTGCGCTGTCCACGGTCGTGCTCGTCCTGTTCCACGATCGCTGCTTTCATTCGGATGCAGGCGGTAATCAGCGTTTCTGGCTGTGCACCGTTCCGTATGCTGTCCAGCAGTTCAGCACTGCCGATAGCCCCGTACTTGATGATCTCCGCCATGCCTTCATCCATGAGCTGCAAAGGCAGTGTTTTCAGGACATCAGGGTCACATAATACCAGCCGCGGCTGGTGAAACGCGCCTATCAGGTTCTTTTCTCCTGCTGCGTTCACCGCCGTTTTACCACCAGCGGCGGCATCAGCCATAGCCAGCAGCGTTGTAGGCAACTGGACCCAGTCAATACCGCGCATGTACAGCGAAGCCGCCAGGCCCGTTATGTCCCCGGTCACGCCTCCGCCCAACGCAACAAACAGCCCATCATGTCCCAGATCGGCTTCTGCCGCTGCCGTTGTCAGCTGTTCGACCGCTGCGAGCGTTTTGCCTTTTTCGCCGCCGTACAACAGGCATGCCGACGTTTCAAACCCAGCGTGTCCGAACGCAGCCCTTACAGTATTCAGATACTGCGGGGCGATCAGTCCGTCACAGGCGATCACGGCCTTCCGGCCCGCGACCGCACCCGCCGTCAGTTCTCCTGCGTGCTCCAGCAAGCCATTCTCCAGCAGCACCTCATAGGGCACGCCGGTATTGACTACGATTCTTTCCATCATTGTTTCAGTAATACAGTTTCGCGCCATCTTCCAGATACGTCACACCGTCAATATCGGCGGTCTGTTTATCAAGCGCTTTCAGATATGTTTTGATATCAGGATAAAGCGTATGCTTTTCAGCGATTATGCGCCGTGCAGCCGCCGCATCGTCACACAGAAGCGCTTCGCATGCGCAAAGCTGGAACTGGGCGGCAAGCGTCAGTGCAGAATGTTTGTCTTCAACATAGCAGTCATCCCCCTGTCCGTGCCCGTGCATGCCCGAGCCATGCGGATGGAGCGCCGGCATCACGCAGGAAAGGTTCCCCATATCGGTACAGCCGGTTCCCCACTCCTTGCTTTCCTGTACGTTCTCCGCGCCGACCAGGGAGGTCATGACTTCCCTGACTGTATCATACAGATTATCATCATTAAATACAGGGCTGTATCCGGGGCGGTCACTGATATGAACCTGAGCGCCCAGTGCTGCCGCAGCGCCTGCAAAAGCACGATTGACACGGCGGTTGGCATCCTCCATGGCTTCCATACTTGCACCGCGGATATAGCTTTCCATCGTGATCAGATCGGGAATGTTGTTCACTGTACCGCGTTTTCCGGTGATGATCGGATGCACACGGATATGGTCCTCATCATTGAAAGTCTCACGCAGCGCATTGACTGCCGACAGTGCCGTTTCCGCCGCATACAGTGCATTGATCGCCTTATACGGCGTGGCTGCATGCGAGGTCTTTCCGGTGATTGA
>JAFZPO010000111.1 GCA_017550305.1 Clostridia bacterium | reverse complement strand
ATGAAGAGGCTCTAATGTACCTTGAATGGACAGATATAGGGCGCGTTCTTGCGAGAGGATGTAAGACGCGTGAGGATGCTGAAGAGAAGGGTTTCGGTAAACAGGCATATGAACTTGGAAAGAATATCGAGGAGGGAGCAAAATGAAGCATAAAGTTAGACTGACAGTCATTGACAAAAAGCTGTACCCGGAGCTCCAGCACCAGTACTGCGCCGACCCGGATTCTGGCGCGTGCCCTTGCTACAATGTGGGCGATGTATTCGAGTTCTACCGTGACGAGGAGAGGGATGATTTCTGGCATTGCGGGCTGAACACTCTTATTCATACCGACGCCGATCCTGACACCGTTGCTGGCGGGCCGAAGATGCCCCATTGCTCTGAACTGTGGGATGCCATCAGCCGATATATCTACACCGGCCTGCAGGGAGGCTCCATCATGAAGGGCTGGATGGAACGGGAGAACGAGATGGTTACCTGCTGCTCAGATGGTACGAGACCAGTTATCTTTAAGATCGAGCGGATAGACTACGAATAATATGGCTTATGGAGGCTTCCAATGATCGAAATGCGCTTATTGGAAATTATGTCGACTTTTGCTGAGGCAGGAACCCAGGCTGCAGCTGCAGAGAGACTGCATATTTCTCAGCCGACCCTTTCCAGCGCCATGAAAAAGCTGGAAGAAGAGATTGGAGCTCCGCTGTTTGAACGGACAAAGAATCGAATGGTGCTGAATGAAAACGGGAAGGCCGCGGCAGAATATGCGAATCGTATCCTACGGGAAGAAACCGCCATGCGTCAGCAGATTCAGCAGATGGAGCGCAGGAAGCACACCATCTCCCTGGCAACCGTTACCATGAGCGCACTGGGATTTCTGACGGGCAAACTTCAGCAGGCGTTCCCGGAGAAGCAGATCACAACCTCGCTGTGCCCGCAGCACGAAGATCTACTCTCCGACTTGTTGGATGGCAGGCAAACCATGATCGTCACCGACCAGCCAGTGCTTCATGAGGATGTGTATTGTTTTCCCTGCTACACGGAGCACATGATGGTATTGGTGCCGGAACGCGAGCCAGAGGCACAGCTGGATTCCCTGTCCCTTGATCAGCTGACAGCGCACCAGCTGCTGGTCAACAGTAACGGTGGCGCATGGGACAGGTATATCCGAAAGAAGATGCCGTCCGAAAGCATCCTGGGCCAAAGCAGCTTTGACGACTGGAGAATGCTGATCGAAAGCAGTGTGCCTGTATGGGCATTCATCTCCGATTCCGCTATCCAGGCGCGTTATCAGCCCGCGGGGTATCGCTTTATTCCTGTCAGCGACGAGGACGCCCATTTGGATTATTGGTGCAGCTGCCTCAAGCAAAACAAAAAGGAGGCAGACAAGCTGCGCTCCTTGCTGTGATAACGCTATTTCAGATCATGCCGATCTTCTTATGATCGCCGTTATCCAAATCAAAGATTTGGACGGCTGTAATATGGGATCTGTTAGCGCTGCATGTGATTCGTTACCCACAGCGAAGCTGTGGACGAATCATCAACCCAAATCAAAGATTTGGACAGATCCGCATCAGCCACTGTTTGATTCGTTCCGGATCGCCGCGTTCGGCTGCTGTCATTTCAACGGGCAGGCCTTCCAGCACCGTGGCGTTCGGCTCCAGCCGCTTGATGGTACGGTAGGTGCCGCCGTCTCCACTGCCCTTGTGGGTGTTGAAGGGAATAATGGTTTTCCCGCTGAAATCGTACTTGTCAAAGAACGTATAGAGGATCATCGGAAAGGTATACCACCACATGGGATATCCGATGAAGATGTTGTCATACTCCGCAACGGGGATTTCGTTTTTCATGGCGGGGCGCATGTCCTCGTCATGTTCTTTTTTTGCGAGCTTTGCCAGCGCGCTATAATGATCCCTGTTGCTGTCATAGGGCACGGCAGGTTCAATCTCCATGATGTCCGCACCGGTCTGACGGGCGATTTCCTCGGCGATGTTCTTTGCGGTACCGTAAACAGAGAAATAGACGACCAGATTCTTAGCCATGGCGGGATTCTCCTTCTTTGCTTCGATACGCTTTATTTCAGCTTCAATCCATCCTTGAATGCATTGCCAACGACTTCACCAACCACACGGTAAGCGTTAAAAGAAGGATCGAAAATGATCGGGCGCAGTTTACCCAGATCCACCTTGCCATCGGTGAGGATGGATTCGTCTGCCTGGGATGCAACGATTTCACCGATCAGATAACCGGTTTCGGTATCCCAGCTTCTTACCTTGCATTCCAGGGTTAGGGGATATTCTTCGATGATGGGCGCGTTGACATGAGCGCTCTTATGGGTATGGCAGCCTGCCTTTTCGATTTTGTTGACCTTCTTGCCCGTCTCCACGCCGAAGTAGTCGGAGATCAGCACAGTATCAGCCGTACCGAAGGCTACGGTGAACGCGCCGGTCTTCTCAAAATTCTCGGTGGTTTTGTGCTTGGACAGCATCAGGGTGATTTCGCCCATGTCGCTTTGCATGCCCCAGGCTGCGTTCATGGCGTTGGGTGTGCCGTTTTCGTCATAAGTGCCAATGATGAATACGGCTTCAGGCGTGATAACGGACTTTTTTCCTTCAAATTCGATGCTCATTATGAATGCCTCCTGTGGTCTTTATTCCTGTGCGTCAAAATCGGGGGCCCAGGCTTTGTAGCTGGCCAGTTTCTCGTCTGTTCCTTCGTAATACCGGACGTTCTTATCCACAGCAGCGATCCTTGCCATGTCCTCGTCAGTCAGGGCAAAATCGAAGATATCAAAATTATCGCGGATGTGAGCGGGATTACGGGAACCGGGGAATATGACATTGCCGCTCTGAATATGCCAGCGTAGGATGATCTGAGCATTGGTTTTGCCGTACTTCGCTGCCAGCTCTGTAAACACCGGCTCGTTGATCAGGCTCTTGTCGCCGTGTCCAAGAGGCGACCAGGCCATGAGACCCATCTGGGTTTCGGCCAGGATCTTCTTAAGCTCCCCCTGCGGATAGTAAGGATGCGCTTCCACCTGCACGCTTTGAGGCTTGATCTCCGCAAATTCGATGGCTTCCCTGGTCAGCCCGGGAACGGTATCGAAGTTGGAGATACCGATGGAGCGCACCTTGCCCGCTTTGACGGCCTTTTCGATATTCCGATAGCCTGCTTTCCAGTTGTCGGTGGGCTGATGCAGGAACAGCAGGTCAATGTAGTCCGTATCCAGGCGGCGCAGGGTGTCGTCCACGGCGGTTTCGCTTTCATACACGGAAGGCCACAGCTTGGTAACCAGGTAAATATCCTCCCACTTCACGCCGCTGTTTCGGATGGCGCGGCCTGT
>JAFZPO010000110.1 GCA_017550305.1 Clostridia bacterium | reverse complement strand
CCAATAGAAGGTCTTCTTGTTCTTGGTGTTGCTCCACATGGTCTCGGTATACGGTGCGCTCTTGTACGGTACGCCAAGAATGGAAATGGTGACGCCGCCGTCAGGCGGGGTGACTGAAGTCATGCGATTATCCTTGAGGTATTGCGTATACCATGCGGTATGGAAATTGTTCATTCCGCAGTGAATGACCAGCGGGTTGTCTGCGTACGGGGCCAGCAGACCGAGCTCACTTTCGTCATAGCCGAAATCGCGCAGGGTACCGATATAGATCATTATATGGTAACCGCCGCCCTTGTGGTGCATGTTGACACAGTCGCCGACCTTCATTACATTCTGCCATTCATTGTAACGCAGTTTGCTGACATTGATCAGAGAGGAGCGCGGTGCAGAACGGGAATCAGAGATTGCGGGGAGTTTCTTCATACCGGCCTGGGAATGTACCCAGCGCGCGTATCCGATGCAGTCAAAACCGCCCAGATACAGCTTGTCAGTAAAATAATAGTTGCTGTTGGAGGAAGGATGGCGCGCACGCAGCAGGCTGCTTTCATGCATGCCTGCCCACAGATAGGGGCATCCGTACTGGAAACGCGCCACAGCATCTCCGCCCATGGCATTGTGTGCTTCAAGAATGGGATTGCCTACTTCCAGCATGGAGAAAGCGATGTTGAGGAAGCGCTGCTGAGCAAGGCGTTCCTGTTCCTGCTCCATCAGTTTTCGTGCGGCACTGACTTCTTTGTTGTCCTGCAGGCGCTTGAAAAGGATATAACCGCTTGTCGTGCCATCGGTAACGTGCACATACTGACCGTGCAGACCATATACCGTGACTGTACTGCCCTTGGCAAAAGAGCCGGACACAGGGGCGTGCTCAAGCGGACATCCATATATGTCTGCCTTGGCAGCAATGACTGCGGAAAAGCTGTCAATCGGAAGATCGTCACTCAGGCGGGTCAGATCTTCTGCCATGGCATACAGACGCTGACCTTCATAGAGAATGGTCACATGGTCGCCGTCGTATCCGTCGACTGTGATGGGGGTATAGGGGGTCAGAATGGCGCCCGTAACGGCTCCGTAATAAGGTGTTGCCATAGCGGGTGTTTCTTCATCCACATACGCGATGTAGGGTTCCACACTGCCGCGGGCATACTCCATCTGCACGAAGTCCGCGATATAGACATATCCTTCCTGGCCTTCATAGACAATATATGCGTATTCATCTGTGACAAAGGTGATCTGGAAACGCTCATCAGTAGGCAGCAGCGCAACCAGTGAAGCGTTTTTCAACGGGGACTGACGCATATATACGGGCGCACCGAAGAAACCCTCGACAGTAACGGCGTCGGGGCCGTGCGGATCCGTGTATTTCACAGTCACATAGTCTTTGTAGTAGATGTATCCCGGAGCGCCTTTGTAGGTGGTGTAGGCATACTTGTCGTCAACGGGCTCCAGCCGCAGCATTGTACGCTCGGGAACATTGGCCACAGTAGGCGTGCCGGGTGCAGGCTCCGTGCGCAGCCAGCGTGCATCGCGGAAATAGGCATATATAACATCACTCCCGCCTTCTTCCGCAAGCACTGCAGCAGGCAGAAGCAGCAACAGGAGCAACAACAGCAGCACGGCGCGTCTTAACATAAGGGCCTCCGGATAACAAAAATTCCTCATTATTATAGCGGAAAGCCGTATGCCGTGCAATAAAAAATGTGTTTGTTTTTCAGCTTTAAGGCCAGTTGACGCTGTCGGCCCAGCCTTTTTCAACACGGAAGAGGGCAACGCCGTTTACTGCGACAGCATCATGCAGGGCATCAAGCGGCCATAGGGCGACAATACGTTGCTTGCCGTCATTTCGCATGACTTCCACTGTCAGCAGCGGTTCTCCCTGGGGCAGGGAATAATCTGCAGGGAGACGGTCTTCCATGCGCAGCGAACAGAGGCGGCCATAGGCTGCCGCAAAGGCTTCACTGTCTGTCTCCTGCCCGTTGCAGCTGACGTTTACATCATAGATCACATTACCGTTCTCATCGCGTTCCAGCTCATTGTTGGGCAGTATGCGCTCGTTGAAAGCAAGGCTGTATACCCGGGTCTGTCCGTCCTGTGACCAGGTCAGGCCGTTTATTTCGCCGATGCCGGAATTGAAAGGCGCAGCCAGCAACAGGCTGTCCCAGCCCTGTGTGCGCAAAAAGCCGGCTGAGAAGGAGGTCGCCTTGTTTACCTCACCGCGGTAGAGACAGTAAAAAACGATCTCGCTTTCTTCGTGCCCGACGGAGAGTTCCAGCTGATAGGCCGGCAGGACAGTGCTGCCTGTCACCTGGTTGTCGGCATCATAACCGGTCACCATGCTCTCAGCAATGTCAAGGGTCAGTGTACGCTCGGCTGGATCCAGGCCCAGGGAGGCCAGATCACAGTCTGCTGCGCGTCCAACATATTGCGCAAAGCGTACGCCTTCGAGTTTATCCAGTAATGAATCAACGGCACTGCCTGCCACGGGATAGACGACAGGGTCCGTCAGATACCAGCCGTCACTGGTATGTTCCAGCACAAAAGGATCCTGCCCTGAGAACGTGATGCGGTCGACGAGATCGCCTTTCAGGGCGGGTTCACTGACTGTATGTAGAGCCATGCGTGTGTTGGCGTATGCTTCAAACACATCGGCAGACATGGTGAAGATACGGTCATCGCCTTCCAGCATAAAGAAATATCCGGGCGTTTCCTCAGGCACAGGATCGCCTAGACGGAAGGCCAGATGACTGCCGTCGGAATAGCCTGCTTCCACGCGAAGACATCCGTCCTGAAGTCCGAAATCATCGGTGTGCCAGTCGGAATGCTCGCTCAGTCTGCCGATCGTATCGTCTGTGATGATCACAGCGGCGTTATCGACCATGGCATCCAGCATTGCCTGGCGGAAAGCAAAGCCCGGAGAATCTTCCATCTGCCAGACGCCTTCGGCATCACGCTGAAGAGTATAAGGCATATCATACGGGCCGGTGACGGTAATGGATATTACTTCCTCCGAGGCACGGTTGGTTAAGGTAACACTTTGTGAAGGTGTTATTTTGGGCAAAGAAACAGGCGCATTGTGCAGCAGCAGCCAGCCACCGCCGAATATCACAGCCAGCAGCGGCAGCAGCAGCCATAGCATGCACCTTTTTTTCTTTTCCGTGCCTACAGCGCGGCGACGTACGGGACTCATAAGTATTTACGCGGCTGAAGCACAGCCACGGCCAGTACAGCCACAAGCAGCGGCGGTACTGTCAACAGAAGTACAGGCATTAGACTTCCCCGGTCGTTTAGGGCAGGTCGGACCGCGTCTCGCGGCAATATGGACAGATCTAAATCATTACTACCCCGCAGGACCTGCATTACCTGCAGCAGCAGTTCATTGCTGTAGGACAGACTGTATACCTGTTCATTTGTGAAAGCGGTCGAATTGCCTATGAAGAATGCGCGGGAACGCGTCCCGTCATCAAAGCCGCGGTCACATAGGACGGCCAGCGTGAAAGGACCGGTTGGATCGTCAGGCTGCTGGTTCAGGTCAATGCTGCCCTCTTCGGGAACACGGCGATAGGCGCCTTCACCGCTTTCGAGCACTACCTGCCGGAGCAGGCTGATACTGCCGTTGTCTATCAGTGACAGAGCACGGGCAGGAGCCAGGATGATAAAATCAGCTTCAGCGGCGATCAGCGGCTGCGTCACGTCTGTGCTGTTCATGATTGGGGTAAGCTCAACCGGATCTGAAAAATAGGAGGAGCGGTCATTTGAGTCTGCAACGATCACTCCGGGAAGCGGTTCGACACCATACAGGCGGTAAAGGGCATACAGATTGGGCAGCTGATCCGGATCGGTCAGATCCACTGTAACGAACAGGCTGCCGCCGTTTTGTACAAACGCGAGCAGCTGATTCAGCTCAGTATCGCTTATGTCGGATGCAGGAGAGAGAATCAGCAGCGGAGCGTCTTCATCCAGTGTGTCACCGCGGCGCAGGTCAACGCGTGTGCATTCGTAATTGGCATCGGCAAGGCGGCTTTCCAGAGCGGCGGTCTCTTCACTCGTCAGTTCACCGTGACCGGTCAGCAGCTGTACGCTCGGCAGCTCGTCTGATGTCACAGCCAGGATGGCGCTGGTCAGACTTTTCTCATAAGTCAGGCCTGTGAACTCGTACTGACCGCTTTCGGGATTGTAGCCGAAAGCAATATAATCAGCCCAGGTCAGCACACGTGTCCGGCCGGTCTCTTCACACCGGACAACCAGACAGTCGGTTGTGACGGCAGAGTCGCCCAGATCATCTGATATCCATTGCAGAAGCAGCGGATTCCGCGACAGGCTTTCGCGCGACCAGCTGAAATGCGTGGAGGAAGCCTGATAACGGTCCAGCAGCGCGCTCAGGTCGGTCAGTTCATTGCCTTCTGAGAATACGGCATATGCATGCACATCACGGGTAAGCCGCGAAAGCACATTGTGCGTGGCTTCGCTTTGCGTGGTCACGCTGTTGAAACTCAGATCCGCACGCAGAGCATAACGGCTTTCCAGTGCGTCTGCTGCACCAACGGCGGCAATGCATACAACGGCTGCCAGCAGACACAGAAGCAGGCTTGCGGCACTGCGCCGCACGTGGTTCAGCTTTTTCATGCTTCCCTCCAGCGGCGCGCGTCCAGCGTGCGTACAGTCAAAAACAGCATTAATGCGGAAACGGCAATAAAATACAGAGTATTTGCAGCGCTCAGCTGACCGAAGCGGAACGGAACACACCGCTGGTACGGACTGATGAATGCGAGCGCGCGCTGCAGCAGATCTGAACTGACAGCGCTGCTGAGCACATCAGCCAGCCACAGCAGCAGGTTTACACCGAAAGCCCATATCGCAGCCGTTACGGGCGTACGTGAGCGGGCGGAAACATACAGATCAATAGCGATAAAAGCAGAACCTTGCAGGGCAAACCCCAGATATCCGCACAGCGCTTCGCCCGGATATAAGCGGCTGTAAATGGCAATCAGGCCTGCATAGATCAGTGACAGGAATACTGTTAGGCCGAGCACGGTGATGGCAGCCAGGTATTTCCCCAGTGAGACACCCCACAGCGAAACAGGTGAGGAGAAAAGCAGGCGGTCGGTATGCGCACGGCGTTCGCCGGCATATACGTGCATGGTCAGTATCGGCGTCAGGAGCATCCAGAGATAGCCGGCGTTCCATAAAAAGCCATTGAGATCACTGCTGTGTGCGGCCAGATTGCCCACGGCGAAAAAGACGCTTCCTAACAGCAGGAAAACGCCTGTGAACACGTAGGCATGCGGTGTGCAGAAAAAAGACTGCAGTTCCCGCTTGTAGATAGCACGCATTACAGTCAGCCCTCCGAAGTGATTTTGAGGAAGACCTCTTCGAGCGAGCTTTCCACCGGCTGCAGACGCAGCAGGGGTGCGTTCAGCCCGCTCAGAAGTGTAAACAGGGTACGCTGGGGACATCCGTCCTGTGTGCATTCAAGGAGCACGGATAAGGTATCGCCTTCATCCGGCAGCTGTGTCACGCGCCGGACGCCTGCCAGACTGCGCAGGGCAGGAAGCAGTACTTTCGCATCGCCCTGGATATCGGCACGCAGCCTTAGAGCGCCTCCGCTCTGCAGTTGTTTCAGATCACTGTCCAGTATGATCTTCCCGTGATGCAGGATGATGACCCGGTCACAAAGAGCCTGGACTTCGCTGAGTATGTGAGAACTGAACAGTACCGTACGCCCGGTTGCCTGCTCACGCAGTGTTTCACGGAACTCGGCAGTCTGCCGCGGGTCAAGGCCGCTCGTGGGTTCGTCGAGGATCAGGACTTCGGGATCACCGCACAGTGCCTGAGCCAGGCCTACGCGCTGGCGGTAGCCTTTGCTGAGATTACCGATGCGCCGTCCGAGCATCTGCTTGAGACCGGTATGCGCGGCAATCTCTTCCACGTGTGCGGGGATATCGGCAGGCACTACCAGTTTCAGTTCGCAGGCGAAGCGCAGGTAGGCGCGGACGGTCATTTCGTCATACAGCGGCGGTACCTCGGGCAGATATCCGATTAGGCGCCGTGCCTGACGTGGTTCGCGGATCAGATCATGACCGCCAACAGTGACCCTTCCGGCGGATGGAGCCAGGCAGCCTGTGATGATGTTGAGGGCAGTGGTCTTGCCTGCACCATTCTGTCCCAGCAGTCCGAGGACTTCGCCCTGCCGTGCGGTAAAACTGACATCACTGAGTGCGACAGTGCTGCCGTAACGCTTGGTAATGCCAGCCAGGGTAATCACAGACGTCTCCTCCTTCGACAAGATTCGATGTTATTATAGCACGGACTGTATGGGGCATTGGTGAACAAATTGTAAAGGAATACGCTGAAAACAGGCCGCCTTTACGGAAAAGATGAAATATGGTATACTGACGTCGCGTTCAGATTCAACGACCTCAAGGAGGAGACAATGTACCATTATTCGCAACAGATGCGACAGAATACAGGAAATCTGCGGGCACGCGTGCGGCTTCTGGCAGTATTGCTGGTGCTCGTGATCATCGTATGCATCGCCCTTGGCGTGATGTACGGACGCGCAGCGTCCTTCCGCACAACGACCCGCACGCAGCTGGTGTCACGCATCCGCAGCTGCTGTGCCGATACGCGCAGTCTGGCTCAGAAACTGTCCAGCTCGGTTCAGTCCAATACTGCTTCCAGCCTGGCCGGTATCCGCTCGGGCATTTATGCGATGGACCAGCTGAACAATGTTGCCGTGCAGCTTTACGGCGAAGAAGGACGTATCGTACCGGAAGTGGCGCTTCGCGGTCTTTATGAGGATATCGACTCGTACTTCAGCATTCTCCAGACCAATACGGTCTCGGTACTTGAGATCCGTGAACTGCTGTATACCCATCTGACGGCACTTCAGGGGATCCTGGAAGAAGTAAAATAGCACAGGACAGTCCGGATAACAGCATCACGCTCCCGACCTTCCGAAAAACGGAGGACCGGGAGCGTTTGTTTTGTGTAATGATGTTGTTTTAACATCAGGTAGGCATACACACGGCACAAGCGCTTCTTTTCTTTTTGCCTGGTATGATGTCGGCATAAGAGGGCAATATGCGCAGGCCTCTTTTCGAGGATTGCTGACTGTGGTATGATTATACAAAACATACATTTACTATTCACTGAATGTAAAAAGGAGGAAAAACGAATGGCGGAAACATTGGCTGTTTTGAAATCACGGCGCAGCTGCCGCGCTTATCTGCCCGGACTGATCGAAGAAGAAAAACTGAATGCTATCATCGAAGCCGGAACCTATGCGGCAACTGGCATGGGCAGACAGTCGCCTATCATCATTGCGGTTACCGACCGTGCGATGCGCGACAGGCTGTCCGCTATGAATGCAGCCGTGATGGGTAGGGACGGCGATCCTTTCTATGGCGCCCCCGAGCTACTGATCGTGCTGGCCGACCGCAGTGTACCGACCTACCTCTATGACGGAAGCCTGGTGATGGGGAACCTGATGAATGCCGCTGCAGACCTGGGCGTGGCCAGCTGCTGGATCCATCGTGCCAAGGAAATGTTCAATAGTGAAGAAGGGAAAGAGATCCTGAAGGGACTTGGGATCGAAGGTGACTATGAAGGGATAGGGAACCTGATCCTAGGCTATGCCGCTGTTCCCGATGCACCTGCCAAACCCAGAAAAGCCAATTATGTATATCGTATCGGATGATATTCACTCTGAAAGAAAGCCGTCCGTTTCCGATGCATTGGGAACGGACGGCATTTGTTGTTTTTGGGTGGATGCGATTATCATGGCTTGCCGGAATAACCGACAAAAGCTGCCTGATGCATCAGCTTTCCGGAAGCGAAACGGTAAAGCAGCTTCCGTGTCCTGGCGCGCTTTCCACGGAGATCTTACCGCCTGATAAGGAAACGATGCGCTGTGCCAGTGCGAGGCCGAGCCCATTGCCTTCGCCGCGGTGTGAACCGTCAGCCTGATAGAAGCGGTCAAAGATATGTGCGATCTGTTCCTCGGTCATGCCGGCGCCGCTGTCTGCGACCTTGATCACTGCATTGCCGTTCTCCTCTGTCAGGGACAGGCGGAGAAGGCCGCCCTTCTCATTGAACTTGATCGCATTGTCGATGAGATTTGTCCACACATGAAGCATGAGCGATTCATTGCCGGTATAAGTGATAGGGGCCAGGTCCACGTCCAGCTCGAGTTCTTTCTCGGTCCATTTGCGCTCCAGCAGAAGCAGGGCGTGGCGCAGCTGCTCATCCAGCCGGTAAGGGGCTTTTTCAGCAGGAATCGTCTGGTTTTCGACTTTGGAAAGCAGCAGGATGTTGTTGACCAGGTCACCCAGGCGCCGCGTGCTGTACAGAATCTTCTCGGCATATTCCTTCTGGTGTGCGGGATCTGCGTCTTGCATGAGCATGGCATAGCCCTCAATGGCATTGATGGGCGTTTTGAACTCGTGTGATACATTGGAGACAAAATTGCTCTGCAGCGTTTCGGTCGCGCCGAGCGCCTCGACCATGGTATTGAAATTGCGGTAGCTCTGACGCATTTCACCGAAATGTCCGGCATCGCCCAGACGCACTGAAAAATCGCCCTGTGCCACCTGCTGCAAGGCGCGGCTGAGGCGCAGCACGGGCGAGATCAGCAGGTTGCTCAACGTAGCACTGAGCGCGAGTCCCAGGGCAATGGAGAGCAGGATCATCCATACGATGGTGGGCACAACGACGCGGGACTTGGTCAGCCACTCAATAAGCAGGGTCAGCAGGGATGCCAGACCTACAGACAGGGAGATCAGCAGGAAGATCCATAGGATGAAATACAAACGCAAGTTATCACTGCGGATCTCAGTATCCGGTGTTTTTACTTTCAAGCCTTTTTCACCACCTTATAGCCCAATCCGCGCATGGTAACGATATCAAAATCAGGATTATCGCGGAAACGGTCGCGCAGGCGCCCGATGTGTACGTCCACGGTATGAGGATCAGTCTCGCTGTCGAGGCCCCAGATATCATCCATGATCTGCTGGCGTGTAAAGATGCGCCCAGGAGCAGCTGCCAGCTTGTACAGCAGCAGGAACTCTTTCTGCGGCAGCACGGTATCCGTACCGTTCTGTGAAACAGTCAGGGTATCATAGGTCAGCACCGCGCCGCCCAGTGTCTCGCGGTGTTCAGAGATCATCTGTGCACGCCGCAGCAGCGCTCCGACACGAAGCACCATCTCATTGACATTGACAGACCGCGATGAAAGCTTTCTGGAATTCAATGATTTCTT